>DASUNW010000127.1:0-25515 GCA_036276955.1 Alcanivorax sp.
ATCCTCCAGCACGGCGGCCAGATGGACCACGGTGTCGATGTGCTTTTCGCGCAGCAGGTCGGCCAGGGACGGATCGCGGATATCACCCTGCCGGCATTCGAACGGCAGGTCCGGCGGCACCCGCACGTCCAGCCCGACAACGCTGTGCCCGTCGGCGAGCCGCGCGCCAAGCAGCCCGCCGATGTAACCGCCCGCGCCCGTGATCAGTATCCGGCTCATGCCACCTCCTTGTTGTCCGGCTCGGCGCTGCGCGACCAGATCAGCGCCAGGATCAGGCCGCTGACCAGGTGCCACACCCCCCAGAAACCGGCGATCAGAATCATGCCCGCGGCCTGCGGGAAGAAGGTGAACAGAATCGCCAGGCCCAGCCCGGAGTTTTGGATGCCCACTTCCAGGGTCACCGCGCGCCGGTCGGCGCGGTTGAGCCCCACCAGCAGCCCGGCCAACGCGCCCAACCCGAGCGCCAGGGCGTTCTGGCCGATCACCAGGGCGACAATGCGATCCGCGTTTTCAAGAAAGACGTCCATGTTCTTGCCGAACGCCAGGCCCACGAACGCGAACAGCACCAGCAGCGTGATCACCCGCATGGGCTTTTGGGCGCGGTCAGCGAGGCGCGGAAAGTGGCGACCCACCAACATGCCCAGCACCAGGGGCAACGCCAGCACCAGCGCCACCAGTAGCAGGATATTCCAGGGATCCAGGGCAATGTCGGTGACCATCGCCCGGGTATTGGGGTTGATCCAACCGTAGAGCGCGAAGTTGAGCGGCGTCAGCACCGTGGCGGCGAGGCTGGACACCGCCGTCATGCTCACCGACACCGCCACGTTGGCCCGCGCCAGCCAGGTCATGATGTTGGAGAAAGTGCCGCCCGGGCAGGACGCCACCAGGATCATGCCCAACGCCAGTTCCGGCTCCACATCGAGAAACCAGGTGATCACGCAGGTCAGCGCCGGCAGCAGCACGAACTGCGCCAGCAACCCCGCCGCCGGCGCTTCCGGCATGCGCAGTACGCGGCGGAAATCCTCGCCGCGCAGGCCCAGGGAGACACCGAACATCATCAGGGCGAGGATCGCGTTGAGCAGGATCAGACTGCCGGTGCTGAAATCAATCGTGGTATCGGGGGACATGCTGTCGCCTCCTGGTTATTGTTCTTGCAGCGCCTGGCGCTGTTTGGCCACTTCGGCCCGGTAGCTGTCCTTGTGCACGTAGTAGGCCATGCGTGACAGCTTCAAATAACGATAGCCACCGTCCAGGGTATCGCCGGCACGCTCGCGCTTGGTCTTTTCCAGGCCGGCCGCCGCGGTGTGCCCTTCGGCCCGGCGTTTGAGATACAGCGCCACCAGCTCCGCCTGTTCGTTGCGCCCTTCCCAGCCCAGGCCGGCGGCCTCGATCATGCCCATCATGAACAGGTTGTCGTAGCGCGGATGGAACACGTTCAGGTAAAGAGCGGGCGCGTCGCCTTGCCAGTTGAGCAGTTCGCTGTCGATAAAGGGGTAATCCAGCTTGTAGCCGGTGGCGAGCAGGATCAGGTCGTAATCGGCCCTGCTGCCGTCGGTGAAGGTAACGGTGCGGCCCCGCATGTCGGCGATGTCCGGGCGCGCGGTAATGTCGCCGTGACCGAGATGATGCAGCACCAGGGAATTGACCACCGGGTGCGCCTCGTAGAGCCGGTAATCCGGGTCCGGCAGCCCGTAGTCGCTGGGGCGGCCGATGATCATGCGGATCAGCTTGGCGTCCAGCCATTGTTTAAGCCAACGCGGCAGCTTGAGCTTGCCGCCGATGGCATCCGAGGGACGGCCGCCGATAAACTTGGGCAGGAAGTAGTAGCCACGGCGCACCGACAGGTCCACGCTTTTCGCCTGGTGCACCGCGTCCACCGCCATGTCGCAGGCGGAATTGCCGCAACCGACGATCAGCACCCGTTTGTCAGCGAACAGGGCCGGCGTGCGGTAATCACGGGCGTGCAGGATGTCACCGTCGAACTGGCCGGGCAGCGCCGGACGGTTGGGGGTGTGCAAGGTGCCGCTGGCGATCAGGACGCCGTCAAAATAGCGGCTGCTCTGTTCGCCGTCCTTTTCCACGGTGACCCGCCAGCCGCCGTCCTCCGGTATTACCGACAGCACCCGGGTGTTGAACTGGTAGTGCTCGTAAAGGCCGAAGTGCCGGGCGTAGTCCTGAAAGTAACGCTTCAATTCCGCGTGGTGCGGGTAGGTGGCCACGCGCTCGTCCATGGGGAATTCCCGGAACTCGGTCATCCGCTTGGAGGAAATCAAATGGGCGGTGTCGTACATGGTGCTGTGCGGGTTATCGATATCCCACAGACCGCCCACTTCGTTATTCAGTTCATAGCCGACGAAGGGCAGACCCTGTTTACTGAGGTTTCTGGCCGTGGCCAGGCCCATCGGGCCGGCGCCGATCACTGCGTACATGGGGTAGTATCTCTTTGTTATGCTTCTAGGATTGATTAAACCCTAACCCCAAGGCATTGGCCGGGCACGGCGGATTCGCGACCCGACTACCGTTAATTCAGGACCTTGCAATGAGCCATGGCCCCACCGTCACGGTGCACTTCTCGCAAGCCATCATGCAGGCCGCCCAGCGCCTGGGGCTGGCGCTGCCCGCCGACCTGGTGGCGCGCATGGACAGCCGCGAGCGGGTCGATCTGGCCAGCCAGGACCGTCTTTGGGAGGTGTTCTGCGAGGGGGCCGGTGACCCACTGGTGGGCGTGGACCTGGGGCTGGCGCTGCAGGTCGGGCACCTGGACACCGCCGGCATGATTCTGATGAGTTGCGAGACCCTGGAAGACGCGCTGGAATCGCTGATCGACTACCACCCGCTGGTCGGCGAGGGCGGCTCGTTTCAAGTGGTCCGTGGCCCGCGCTACTGTGAAATCCGTTATCAACCGCTGTACCAGACACGGCGGCCGACACGGGTGGAAGCGGTGATGGCGAGCCTGCTCAATCTGACACGCTGGAGCACTGGCGGCGGCTTCCGGCCCGAACATCTTCGCTTCAGCCACGACGCCCAGGACCCGCCCTCGCGCTACCAGGACAAGCTGGCACTGCCGGTGCGCTTCAACGGCGCCGACAACGCCCTGGTGTTCGGCGCGGACCAGCTCAGCCTGCCGCTGATTCACGCCAACCCGGCACTGTGCCGCCACCTGCGCGAACTGGCCGATGACCTGCTGGCGCGCCTGGACACCCAGTCGCTGGGCGCCCGGGTCAGCACCCTGATTCGGGATCACCCGCGCTGGGGCAAGGAACGCATCGCCGAACAACTGGGCATGAGCGGGCGCCATTTGATCCGCAAGCTGGCCGACGAAGGCACCAGCTTCAAGCTGTTGCGCGACACCTTGCTGCAGGATCTCGCCGAGCAGGCCCTGGCCGAGGGCACCCGCACCGGCGAGATTGCCGAGGCTCTCGGCTTTTCCGATGAAAGTGCCTTCGCCAAGGCGTTCAAGCGCTGGACCGGCAGCACACCGGCCCGCTTCCGGGGCGAGCGCTCCGCTTAAACGGCGTCGAGTGCCTGCTCGATGTCGGCGAGGATGTCGTCGATATGCTCGATCCCGACGGAAAGGCGCACCAGGTCGGCGCTGACCCCGGCGGTCTTGAGTTCCTCTTCGCCCAACTGCCGATGGGTGGTGGTGGCCGGGTGACACGCCAGTGACTTGGCGTCACCGATGTTCACCAGACGCTTGATCAACAACAGGGCGTCGATGAAACGGGCCCCGGCGTCGCGACCGCCCTCGATGCCGAAACTGAGAATGGAGGCGGGCACGCCGCCGTCCATATAGCGCTTCGACAACTGATGGTCCTGGTCGCTGTCCAGGCCGGCGAAGTTCACCCAGGCCACCTTCTTGTGATCCCTCAAGTAACGGGCCACCGCCAGGCCGTTTTCGCAATGACGCTCCATGCGCAGGCCCAGGGTCTCGATGCCCTGAAGAATGAGGAAGGCGTTCATCGGTGACAGGGCCGCGCCCATGTTGCGCAACGGCACCACCCGGGCACGGCCGATAAACGCCGCTTCGCCCATGGCTTCGGTGTAAATCACACCGTGGTAGCTGGGGTCCGGTTCATTGAATTGCGGAAAACGGGGGTTGTCTTTCCACGGGAAACGGCCGGAATCGACGATGGCGCCGCCCACGGTAGTGCCGTGGCCGCCCATGTATTTGGTCAGGGAATGCACCACGATATCGGCGCCGTGTTCGAACGGCCGGCACAGTGCCGGCGTCGCCACGGTGTTGTCCACGATCAGCGGCACGCCGGCGTCGTGGGCGACCTTGGCGAGCGCCGCCAGATCGACGATGTTGCCGGCGGGGTTGCCGATCGATTCGCAGAACACCGCTTTGGTCCGCTCATCAATGGCGGCGGCCATGGCCGCCGTGTCGCGGCCGTCCGCCATGCGCACGTCAATGCCCATGGTCGGCAGGGTGTGGGCGAACAGGTTGTAGGTGCCGCCGTACAACTGGCTCACCGACACGATGTTGTCGCCGGCGCGAGCCAGGGTCTGGATCGCCGCCGTGGTGGCGGCCATGCCCGACGCCATCGCCAGGGCGCCGATGCCGCCTTCCAACTGGGCGACCCGCTCCTCCAGTACCGCGTTGGTGGGGTTCATGATGCGGGTGTAAATATTGCCCGGCACTTTCAGATCGAACAGGTCCGCGCCGTGCTGGGTGTCGTCGAAGTAGTAGCTGGTGGTCTGGTAGATCGGCACCGCCACCGCATGGGTTTCCGGATCGCCGGCGAACCCGCCGTGAATCGCTATGGTTTCTTTTTTCATGGTGTCCTCACTGTTCCTGATAAATATCTAACGACTAGCGCAACGGCGGCTCGGGCCAGAAATCAAACTGGGCGGGCACCGCGTTGAGGTCGGTGTCGAACACCGGGTCCCGTTTTTCCAGGAAGGCGGTGAAGCCGTCCTTGCCGTCCCAGAACTCGTTAGCGCGGTAGATCATTCTCGATTCCACCGCATGGGCCTGCATCGGGTGGTCAAAAGTCGGGTTACGCCACAGCATCTGTTTGGCCAGCGCCACCGACACCGGCGAGCTTTTCGCGATCAGCTTGCGGGCCAACGCCAGGGCGGCGTCGAGCACGTCTTCCTTGCCGTGCAGGCTGCGGAACAGGCCCGCCTCCAGGCCTTCCTCGGCGAGAAAAATGTCGCCGGCGTAGACCCACTCCAGAGCTTTCTGCATGCCCACGGCGCGGGGCAGGAACCAGGTGGAGCAGGCTTCCGGCGTCAGGCCGCGCTGGGTGAAGACGAACCCGATCTTGGCGCCCTCGGCGGCGAGCCGGAAATCCATCGGCAGGGTCATGGTGATGCCGACGCCCACGGCGGCGCCGTTGAGCGCGCCGATCACCGGCTTGCGGCAATTGAAAATCGCCAGGGAGACTTCACCGCCGGAATCACGAATGGTGTCCACCGGCGGCTCCTCGCCCTCGGCGTGGTCGTAGCCGAACACATGGCCGCCGTCCTCGGGCTGCATCTCCATGCCGGCGCAAAAGGCACGGCCGGCGCCGGTCACCACCACCGCGCGCACCTGATTGTCGCGGTCCGCCGCGCCGAACACGTGCACCAGCTCGTCCTTCATGCGAAGGGTAAAGGCGTTCATGCGGTCGGGGCGGTTCAGCGTGATGGTAAGAATATTGTCCGCCAGCTGGGTGCGGATGTGCTGGTACTCCATGATGACTCCCGGTTTTTATTGATCGTGAAGGCGGGGCTCGTCGAGATGCTCCACCTGAATGGGGAAGGCCCTAGCATAGCGGGAAGGCAGGGTGTCGAACATGGCACGCAGCGTGCGATTGAGATGGGGCTGATCGTAGAAGCCGGCGGCCAGGGCGAGATCGGTGAGGCTCATGCCGTCACGCCACAGAGTCAGCGCGCGCTGGCATTTCAGATGCAGTTGGAAGCGCTTCAGGTTGACGCCCAACTCTTCACGGAACAGGTGCCGGAAACGGGACTCGGACAGCCCCACCGCCTCCGCCAGGGCGGCGCCGCCTTGGCTGGCGGCGTCATCGCCCCGGCGCAGGGCGCGGCAGGCGAGCACCACGCGCGGGTCCAGCGGGCGCGGTTCGCCGGCCTCCAGGGCGGCGCGCGCCGCCAGTGCTGCGGGGACCGACGGCGACGCCGCCAGCTCGTTCAGACGTGCCCGGAAGCGGGGGTGCGCGGTCAGGGGAAATTCCCCGCCCGGCCCCTGCAACCGCAGAGCCCGCCAAGCGCGATGGTCCGGGTCCAGATGCAGCACCGCCACCGGGCCGTCGCTGTCCAGCGCCTGATCCACGTCCGGCGCCGCCCAGACCGCCTCGGCGGTGATCCAGTGCCCAGCCAGTTGCACGCGAATCGGCTCATTGCCCAGGCTGACCAGCAGCGAGGCCGCCACATGGCTGTGCGGCCGGTTATGCAGATGCGGGGCCAGCATGCACCAGCCCCCTTCCCAGAGGAACAGGGGCGAGCGGGGGCGCGCTTCAGTCTCTGACACTCAGCGCCCGGTTCAGGACGGGCGGCCGTGGCCCGGGGTGCGGCTGAGCCCCAGCTTGTAGGCCAGCTCCAGGCTGACGAACACCGGGCCCACCAGCAGAAACACCAGGTCGTCGGTGAACGACGGCTTCTTGCCTTCCACCTTGTGACCCCAAACCTGCACCGCCCAGGCCACCAGCCACAGCACCAGAGCGCTCCAGACCAGTGACAAGGCGCTGCGGTCCACCAGCGTGACCACCACGATGGACACCGCCAGCCAGCCCAGCATCAACAACGAAACGCCCACCGACAGCCGCAGGTAGAACGGCATGCAAAGCACCGCCAGCAGGGTACCGCCGTTGACCCAATAGGCCGCCGCACCGTCCAGGCCCAGCCACTGGCCGATGGGAATCAGCCAGAACAGCCCGAGCGTGGAGACGAAAATCGCCGGCACGCAGAAAATGTGCACCCACTGGTTCACCGGGTGGCGATGGCTGTCGCCGTAATCGTGCAAAAAAGTCGACAGATCACGCATGACAACACTCCTCTTGTTGTTTTAGGAACACTAGCGACCGCGGCGCCGGCAAACTTGTATGTAGCGGCTGGCGACCCAGCGGCTGGCGGTCCAGCGGCCGACGCTCAGTCGCCCCGGCGGCTGTCGTTCAGCGCCTGCAGCACAGCCCGGCGGGTGAGCAGCCCCACCAGCCGGTCGCCGCTGTCCAGCACCGGGTAGATTTTCGGCTTCTGTTTGACCATCAAGCCAGCGACGTCGACCACGGAATCGTCCTCGCGCACGGTGAGCGGTTGATCGTGCATCAGCTCTTCCACGCGCAAGGAGCCTTCCTGGTGATAACTGGATAACAGCAACTGGCGCAGGCAGTCCTGCTCGGACACAAAGCCGATTACCCGGTGGTCGTCGTCGATCACCGGCAGGCCGGTGTAACGCCCGTTCAAGAGCGCGGCCACCGCCGACGTCATTTCGGTGCCCGCCACCAACGACGGCGGGTGCCGCACCATCAGATCCTTGACCACTAATGAAGCCATTCCCCTTTCTCCTTGTCACCACCGCGATCATCACGTCCATGCCCCGACTATACACCGCCGCGGCGCGGATGACGCCCGCGCAAGGCGTCCCTACAATGCGGCGCGGCGTCTGACCCGCGCCCTGGAGAAGAACGACGAACAACGCCGAGCAGCATTGCCGTCGCCCTGGGCTTCGCGCTTAAGGACGTGGCGGCCTCTCTGGTGGCCGGCCTGCTGTTGTTGTTCGACCGCCCGTTCCAGGTCGGCGACCGCATCAGCTTCGGCGACACCTACGGCGAGATCGTCGCCATCGGCCTGCGCGCGCTTCATCACCGATGTGGTGGCGTCGGATATGGCGGGTCACCGTACCGTTCCGCGACCAGGACATCCCCCGGCCACGGATACTGTGCGGCTGAACACCGTCGTTAGCGGGGCGGAGCCAGTTCCGGCCGGTCCAGCATCGCGGCCAGCTGCGCCAGGGCGCGCTCGCGCACCGCGCGGCTGTCTTTCTTCTCCGGGTGGAACGACGGCTTGTAGTAAGCGATGTAGGAGCCGCCCAACCGGCGCAGCCAGCCGGGACGGCCGAGCAGCCAGTTCAAACCGTTGCCCACCGAGCGCAGATCGCGCGCGTCGTCCATATCCCGGCGCAGCTGGATGTAGTGAAAAATCGTGAAGCCGATGAACTCCACCGTGGTCAGCGCCATCTCCGAGGTGCGCACCCAGTAATTGTCCACCTGGTCGGCGTACACGTCGAAGGCCACGGCTTTGTGCTCGCTTTCCTCGACCGCGTGCCACAGCCACAGGGGCAGCATGCGCTTGTCCATACCTTCCAGAAACTCGGGTTCCTCAAGCATCAATTCAGCGAGCATGGCGGTGAAGTGCTCCAGGGCACAGGTTTTGGCCAGCTGCCGCTCCGGAGAGAGCTTCTTGGCGATCCACTTCATGCCCTCATGCACATAATCGTGGACCTTCTGGGTGGGCACCCCCTTGCTTTCCATGAAGGTGTTGAAGCGTTCGTGCTCATTGCCGTGGTGCGCCTCCTGACCGATGAAGCCCTTGACCCGCTCGCGCAGGTCCGGGTCGGTAATACGCTTTTGATAGTGGCGTACCGAGCGCACGAAGAAGCGCTCGCCTTCCGGAAAGGTGCAGGACAACGCGGTCAGCAAAATGGTTTTGAACTGATCGCCGTCAAACCAGTAGCGGGGCATGTCCGGATCGAACTGGAAATCCATGCGCCGGGGCTGGATGTCGCTGCCGTTGGTGCGGCGCGGCTCGTTCGGCGAAATCGGGGCTTTGGCGTTCATAGCAATCATCTTCCCTGTTGCGGTGATCGCCGTCGGAACAGCGAACCACTGGAACCTTGAGTAATGACCGTCAATATGGGCCAGCGCACCCCGGACACTCCAGGGCCGGTTGTGCCATTTTTTGAGGCGTGGGTGGCCCGCCCGGAGACCGGGCCGGTCGCGCTAGAACGCGATGAACCATAAAAAAGGCCGGCGGGGAGCCGGCCAGTTGGGGAAGATCATGGCGCGGGGCGAACCCGCGTCGAGGGCACATCCTTGTGCCCGGGGCTGTGCATTACGGTGAGCGCGTAATGGGGTTCAGGCGGTGGCTTTGAGCCAATCGCTCAGCTCGTCGGCGCCACCGATCCGCTGACCTTCGATGTACACCTGCGGCGTGGTGCCGGCGCCGGTGACGGCGGCCAGGGTGCTGTAGCTCAAGCCGCGGTTGCCCAGTTCGATTTCCTCGAACTTGAAGCCGGCATCGCGCAATTCGCGCTTGGCGCGGGCGCAGTGCGGGCAGCCCGGTTTGGTGAAAATGGTGACACGCCGGGGCAGCGAGGCTTCACCGTTGATGTGGGTCAGCATGGTGTCGGCGTCGGACACTTCGAACGGGTCGCCGGGCTTCTCCGGCTCGATGAACATTTTCTCGATCACGCCGTCTTTCACCAGCATGGAATAACGCCAGCTGCGCGGGCCGAAGCCCAGGTCCTGCTTGCCGACCAGCATGCCCATTTTTTCGCTGAACTCGCCGTTACCATCCGGAATAAAGCGAATGTTGTTGGCGTCCTGGTCGCCGGCCCAGGCGTTCATCACAAAGCCATCGTTCACGGACAGGCATACGATCTCGTCAATGCCGTTGGCTTTGAACACCGGCGCCAGCTCGTTGTAGCGGGGCAGATGCGTGGACGAACAGGTGGGCGTGAACGCACCGGGCAGGGCGAACACCACCACGTTCTTTCCAGCGAACAAATCACCGGTGGTGACGTCCTTCCATTCATTGCCTTCGCGGGTGCGGAAGGTGACCTCGGGTACTTTTTCGCCTTCACGATTTTCCAACATTAAATGCGTCCTCCTGTTCGGTGCATCGGAATGGGGCTGATTGATGGGGACATGGTAGGGACCCGGCCCCCATCAATAAAACGGATAGTCTCTATGTCATGAATAGGTCAGGGCTATTAGTCGCCCAGGTGAGCGGACAGCATCCAGGCCGCCTTCTCGTGGATCTCGATGCGTTCGCTGGCGATCGCCGCCGTGCCCTCGTCCTCGTGGCTGGCAGCCAGTTTGAGGACCTTGTTGGCGCGCTCCGCCACGATGCGGTGATCGGCGGTGAGCGTTTTCAGCATTTCCGTGGCGTCCGGCTCGCCTTCCGCGTCCTTCACCGAGGACAGGCGGGCAAAGGCCGCATAACTGCCCGGCGCCTTATCACCCAGTGCGCGAATGCGCTCGGCGATAGTGTCCACCGCCGTGGCCAGCTCGGTGTACTGCTGCTCGAACAGCAGGTGCAGGCTGTGGAACATCGGGCCGGTCACATTCCAATGGTAGTTATGGGTCTTCAAATAGAGGGTGTAGCTCTCCGCGAGCAGTTTACTGAGCTCCTGGGAGACTTCTTTGCTGTGTTCAATCATGGTGCTCTCCTTTGCGGTGATTTCCGGCTATCACGACCCCTACGCTAGGACGTTGATGCCGGAATCGCGAACTCATTTTCGGTATAATTTCCATAGCCTCATGCAATCGACTTATATGTAACAATAGCGCACGGCTTCACATCGGCTTTACAAGCCGGAAAGCCGAAGCCCATGATGCGCGTCTCCAGTGAACGGCGGGTTAATGATCAAGGAACGTACATGACCACATCTTCTACGCCTTCCAAGACGGGGAAACCGGACTATCCCCTGATCGAGGAGATCATCAACAGTCTCACCCATGCGATCGGGCTGCTTCTGAGTATCGCCGGCACCGCGGTGCTGGTGGCCTCGGCCAGTGTCATGGGCGACCCCTGGAAAATCGTCTCGTTCAGCGTGTTCGGCGCCAGCCTGGCGCTGCTCTACGGCGCCAGCATGCTCTACCACGGCAGCCGCCAACCGCACTGGCGGAGGGTCTATAAGATGCTGGACCATTGCGCGATCTTCGCGTTGATCGCGGGCACTTATACGCCGTTCTTGCTGGTCAATATGCGCGGCACCGTGGGCTGGACCCTGTTCGGCGTGATCTGGGGGCTGGCGTTCACCGGTATCGTTCTGAAAATCCTGTTCGGCAACCGCTACAAGCTGGTCCGGGTGGGTATCTATCTGGCCATGGGCTGGCTGGTGCTGTTCGCGTCCGGGGAATTACTGGACAGCGTCAACCCGCTGGGCTTCTGGCTGTTGCTGGCCGGCGGCATTACCTATACCGCCGGCGTGGTGTTTTATCTGGCTGACCGCCTGCCGTTCAACCACGCCATCTGGCACCTGTTCGTGGTCGGCGGCAGCGTTTGTCACTTCTACTCTATTTACTACGCGGTCCTGCCGGCCTGAAGCCCTTCAGAGCAGGGCTTCTATGTCGTTGGCGAGCTTTTCCGGCTTGTCCTTGGGCGCGTAGCGCTTAACCACATTGCCGTCGCGGTCGACCAGAAACTTGGTGAAGTTCCATTTAATCGCCTCGGTGCCCAGCAGCCCCGGCGATTCCGATTTCAAGTACTTGAAGACCGGATGGGCGTTGTCCCCGTTCACGTCCACTTTCTCAAACATGGGGAAGGACACGCCGTAGTTTTTCTCGCAGAAGGCGCCGATTTCCGAAGCCTCGCCGGGCTCCTGACGGCCGAACTGGTTGCAGGGAAAGCCGAGCACTTCCAGACCCCGGTCGGCGAAGTTGGCGTACAGTTTCTGCAAGCCTTCGTACTGCGGCGTGAAACCGCACTTGCTGGCGGTGTTCACCACCAACAGCACCTTCCCCTTGTAGTCGGACAGGGGTTTTTCCTCGCCATTGAGCGTACGTGCCTTGTAGTCGAACAGATTCATGGACCTTCTCCGAATAAAAAGGGGCCGCGATACCGGCGGGTGGCGCCGCCCGCCGATTGACAGCGTTGCGTCTAGTCCGAGTATAGCGCGTCCACTACCGCTTTCGCCGTGACTTCACTGGAGGGCGGGTTCTGGCCCGTCACCAGGCGGCCGTCGGTGACCACATTGGGCTCGAACTTGCCTTTGTTCTGGATTTCCGCGCCCAGCTCCTGGAGGCGGGTTTCCAGTAGGAACGGCATGACCTCGTCGAGGCCCACTTCCCGCTCTTCCTCGTTGGTGAAGCAGCTCACCTTGCGATTCTTGACCAGCGGCACGCCGTCTTCGTCGCGCACGCCGACCAACGCCGCCGGGCCGTGGCAGACCGCGCTGACCACGCCGCCCTGCGCCCAGGTGCGCTCGAGGACGCCCGCCACCAGCGGGTTGTCCGGCATATCGAACATGGCACCGTGGCCGCCGGGCACGAATACCCCGGCGAAACCATCTTCCCAGACTTCTTCCAGGGGTCGGGTGTTCTCCAGCTCGGCAATGGCGTCCTTCCATTGCTCTTTCTGGTCGTCGTCCGGCACCGAACGGGGGTCGATCGGCACCTTGCCGCCGGTGGGGCTGGCCACGCGCACCGGCACGTTATTGTCGCGGAAGATCTGATACGGTATGGCGAACTCTTCCAGCCACAGGCCGGTCTGTTGCCCCTGACCCATCTGTGAAGCGCTGGTGACCAGCATCAGAAGTGGCTTGTCCAAATTCATAATCGCTCCTTGTCGGTGATCTTGCGATACCATAGGCGTGGGGGCGGCCGCCCCCATTTCAACAACCGGGCACCGGGACCGAGACCTAACCATGAACTGGGAACAACTGCTCAACAAGGGCCGCCTGGGACACCGTGACGCCAAGGATGAAACCGGCCGCACCGCCTTTCTGCGTGACCACGACAAGATCATCTTTTCCGGCGCCTTCCGGCGTCTGGCGCGCAAAACCCAGGTGCACCCGCTGGCCACCAACGATCATGTGCACAACCGGCTCACCCACTCCCTGGAAGTGTCCTGCGTGGGCCGCACCCTGGGCATTCGCGCCGGCGAGCGCCTGCAAGCCCTGGGCCACCTGCCGGAAGGCGCCGGCGCCACCGACCTGGGCGATATCGTGCAGTCGGCCTGCCTCGCCCACGACATCGGCAACCCGCCGTTCGGCCACACCGGCGAGCGGGCGATTCGCGCCTGGTTCCAGGAGCGCGGCCAGCGCTACCTGAGCCTGCTGACACCGGAGCAGCAGTCCGATTTAATCTACTTCGAGGGTAACGCCCAGGGCTTCCGCATCCTCACCAAAAGCGAGTACCACCAGTACGACGACGGCATGCGCCTGACCTACGCCACCCTGGCGACCTTCCTGAAATACCCCTGGTTGTCGGCCAGCGCCGCCGAGGGCGGCCTCAAGCCGGGCAAGTACAGCGCCTTTTTGTCCGAAGCCGACGCCTTCCGGGAGGTCTGCCATGCCACCGGCCTGAAACAGCTGGCCGCCGGCCGCCATTGCCGCCATCCGCTCGCCTATCTGATGGAGGCGGCGGACGACTTCTGCTACGCCATCATCGACCTGGAAGACGGGCTGGAAATGGATTTGCTGCACTGGGACGAGGTCTATGCCCTGCTGCAGCCGGCGCTGCCGGACAATAACGAGGTGCGCCGTCTGGTCCATTCCGAGCTGCGCGACGGCCGCAAAGCGGCGCTGCTGCGCGGCAAGATCATCGAGCGCTTTATCGAAGCCGGCGTCGAAGCCTTTGTCGCCAACCACGAGCCCCTGCTGGCGGGCAGCATGGAAGGCGACCTGCTGCATCACTGCGAGCCGGCGGTGTATGACGTGGTGGAAAACGCCAAGCAACTGGCGCGCGGCAAGGTGTTCGAGCACCCGCGCAAGATCGAGCTGGAAATCGGCGCGTTCGAGGTGATGGGCGCCCTGCTGGACGGCCTGATCGAGGCGTCGCTGTCCCACGCCCGCGGCACCACCCGCAACTACCGACACGAGCGCATTATCGACTTGATCGGCCGGCACAGCTTCCCGGACGGCCTGGCGGAAATGGGCGAACAGGAACGGCTCTATCAGTGCATCATGCGGGCGCTGGATTTTCTCGCCGGCATGACCGACAACTACGCCACCTACCTGGCCAAGCAGTTCTCGGGTATGGCGGAAACGCGCTACTGACGACCGGCTCGGTCTAGTCGATCAGCGGCAGCCGGTGCTCCAGGGTGGCCGCGCGCACCGCGTCGGGGATGCGGATTTGCGTGGCCAGGGGCAAGTGGTCGGAGAGCAGACAGTCGGTGAGCACCCGGCTGTGGCTGACCTCCAACTCGGGAGACGCCAGAATGTGGTCGATGTGCCGGTCCGGCGCCCAGCTCGGGAAGGTGTTGAAATCCCCCTCCACGGCCCGCAGCCCCAGTTCCGTCAACGGCGAATGGCCCAGGTGCTCCAGCCGGCAATTAAAATCCCCCACCACCACCTTGTAGCGGTACGGCGTCAGCAGGCGGGTGATATAGCCGAGCTGGGTGTTGCGCATTTTCTCACCCAACGCCAAATGCACCACCGCCAGCACCAGCGGCTCCACGGGGTGGCCGAACTTGACCAGAATGACGCCGCGCCCCGGCAGCCCGGGCAGGATATGGTCTTCCACGGCATAGGGGGTGAGCCGGCTCAGGAAGCCGTTGCTGAACTGGCCCAGCCGACCCAGGTTGCGGTTAAGCTGTTGATGCCAGAAGGGGAAATCGGCCAGGGAGGCCAGATGAACCAACTGGTTCACGTTGCGGGAACGCAAACTGCCACCATCAACCTCTTGCAAGCCCACCACATCGAAGTGGCGAACCACATCGGCGATCTGCTCGATGGTCTCGACACTGCGCGGGTGCGCCACCAGATGCTTCCAACTGCCCGTGAAATACTCACGGAAACGGCTGGTGCCGATACCCGCCTGAATGTTGAAGCTGAGCAGCCTGAGGTTGTCGTCCGGCAGGGTGACCTCGCGCACCCGGCGGGTACGGCGATGGCCTTCGCGGGCGAAGGAAAACCCGGCGGGACGGGTTTTCCAGGTTTGATACGCGGTTCGCGCGCGCTCCAACAGCATTCAGTTTCAGCTCCGAGGGTCTAGCGGCTTTCTTTCTTCACCAGGAAGTTGATCACATCGAACATTTCCTGGTTATTGCGCAGGCCGTCACGAAGGATCAAATACTTGCCGTTGACCACGAAAGAGGGCACACCTCGGATCTGATAATCCCGGGCCAACGCATCGGCTTGGCGCAATTTGGTGGACACGCCAAAAGAGCTGTAGAGCTGGTTGAATTCTTCTTCGGTAACGCCGTACTTCTCGAAGAAGTCCGCCAGCGCGGTGGGGGTGAACAGGGGCTCCCGGTGCTTGTGAATGGCATCGAACAGGGGTTCGTGGATTTGATCCACCTTACCCAGAATATCGGCCACATAGTAAGCGCGGGCCAGCGGCTCGGCGTTGCGCAGGAAGGTCACCGGGGTGCGGACATAATTCACGTTCTCCGGCTTGTTCTCCAGCCAGTCCTCGACAATCGGCTCCAGGCTGAAACAATGCGGGCAAATGTAGGAAAAGAACTCGCGCACTTCCACCTTGCCGGGCTCATCCACATTGCCGGGGTTGTCCAGAATCTTGTAGTGGGTCCCTTCCGCGTAGCGGGCGTGCTCACCGCCGGCGTCCTGGGCCCAGGCCGCCGCCGTGAGAGTAAAGCTGACCAGCAGCGCCATAACCGTTCGCAACATCGGGGTTCTCCTTGTTGTTGGTTGTTCCACACATATCGTGGCAGATAGGACCATGATAAAGCGAAAACGCTCCCCACGGCCGTCTCCTTCCACGGAAATTGCATTATTACCGCATTGGCGCGCTTTGCCCATGAACGGCGGCCACAAAAAAGGCAGCCCGAGGCTGCCTTTTTTCTTCACGCCGGGCCGCGACGCTTACTCGCTGTCGCGCTCCGGAGCGGAGAGGCCCGCGACAAAGCTGGACACCGCCTGGATCTGAGCATCGCTCATCTTCGCCGCCAGGGTACGCATCATCGCCTGGGGGTCGTTGTCCCGGCGGGCCATGTCGCCGATGTCCTCGCGACCGACGGCGCGGAACGCCTTCAACTGGCTTGCCACGTAGGCGGGCTGCTGGCCGGCCAGTGCCGGGAAAACGGCGGCGTCCACGCCCTGACCGGCGGGACCGTGACAACCGGCGCAGGCGGGGATGCCGCTCTCGACATCGCCACCACGGTAAATCCGCTCACCCAGTGCCACCAGTTCCGCCTTCACCTGCCCGGTCTCCACCGCCTGCTTGGCATAGAAGGCGGCCAGGTCCTGCATGTCCTGCTCGCTGAGGTTGGCGGCCTGAGCCTGCATGATGGCGTTCTCCCGCGCACCGGACTTGAAGTCTTTAAGCTGTTTGATCAGGTAGGGCTCACCCTGCCCCGCCAGACTCGGATACATGCCGGAGGAGGAATTGCCGTCGGGGCCATGGCAGGCCGCGCATACCTGGGCTTTCTCTTTACCGGCTTCCGGGTCGCCCTGGGCCAGGGCGGAGGGGGTGGCCACCACGGCAGCCAACAGCACGAACAGCTTGAAACACTTCATGGCCTTTCCTTCAAGAGCAGGGATTACTTGGTCATGTATTCAATAAGAGCACGATAATCGTCTTTGGAACAGTCGCCACACATGCCGCCCGGGGGCATGGCGTTAAAGCCTTCCTCGACGTGCTTGACCAACGTGTCCATGCCTTTCTCCAAACGCGGCTTCCAGGCGGCCTGGTCCCCGGTTTTGGGGGCGCCGGCGGCACCGCTGGCATGACAATAGGTGCAGCTCTGATCGTAGAGCGCTTTGACGGATTCCGCGTGGGCGCCGGCCGTCAGGCCCATGGCGATACTCAGGGCGAAGCCCGTGACAAAACCTTTCATGCGAATCTCCCCATAAGCTGGCGACATGCTGGCTTATCCAGGCGCCGGTGCCGAATTTGCCTTTAAACACAAACACCTGTAGAACGTCGGCCGCACGGCGAACGCGCGACGGCGCGCATTATATACTAGAGGTCCGCTCCCGTCATATGCCTTATTAAAGGCGCGGGTATTCGCTGACTGCGCTCACTGAGAGACATTCCCATGGCCCAAGATCCGACCCAGCGCCTCCTCCACCAGGCCAGCTTCCTGAAAAGCGCCCAGAACGTGGAACAGTGCCCTCCGGACGCGGGCTTCGAAGTGGCCTTCGCCGGGCGCTCCAACGCCGGCAAATCCAGCGCCATCAACCGCCTCACCGGCCAACGGACCCTGGCGCGCACCTCCAAGACCCCAGGCCGCACCCAGTTGCTTAACTTTTTCGAGCTGGACCAAGAGCGGCGCCTGGTGGACCTGCCCGGCTACGGCTACGCCAAGGTGGACAAGAATACCCGCCAGCAATGGCAACGGGATTTGGATGATTACCTGGCCCGTCGGCAAAGCCTCACCGGGCTGGTGCTGCTGATGGATATCCGCCACCCGCTCAAGGATTTCGACCGCCTGATCCTGGAATGGTCGGCGCGCGCCGGCATGCCGTTGCACCTGCTGGTCACCAAGGCGGACAAACTCAAGTACGGCGCCGCCAAGAACACCCTGCTGCGGGTCCTGAAAGAGGTCAGCGATCACCCGGCACCGCTCAGCGCTCAATTGTTCTCCGCCACCAACGGCACCGGCTGCGATGAGGCCTGGCGCCAGCTCGGCATCTGGCTGGCGGTGCCGCCGGATCCGGTGAACTGACCGGGTCCGTCACTCCGGCGACGTTTTACGACACCGCCGGGACGCAGCGGTGTCCTCCACCCAGCCGCCCATTTTCAGCCTAACGCCTTGATGTAAAACGACTTTCCTGAATTTATAAAAACAGGCATGCCTCTTGCTTTGAATAACGGCAAGAAGAAGGAAGAGGGGAAGTCCCACTTTCAGTGGGCAAAAAAAATCCCTGGCAGCAAGTGGGGGAAGGGAACGACTGCGCTGCCAGGGAGGCTTGCCGCCCCAGCCTCCTGGGGGAGAGACTGGGGTGTCCAGAAGCTACGAACCGGTGAGGGTACTGGGGGATCGGGGGTACCGGTCCGTAGCTGTTAGTTAGGACTGGCCGCCTTTGGGAAAAGTTTCCACGTCCTAATACCTTTTACAAAATTCATGGTTCTTGCATTTTGACCGGCCTTCAGCCGGCCCGCCACTACTGTTTCCAGGGGCCGCCGCGGGTATCATCGCGGCGCTTCAGGTTCCTGTGCATGGCCGCCTTGGCCAGCATGTGCGCCGAAACCGGGGCGGTGATGAACAAAAAAAGTATGATCAGCACCTCCTGAAGCTGCAACGCCCGCTCCTGCCAGGAGAAAAACAGCAACGACCCGAGGATCGTTCCGCCCACCCCCAGGGTACTGGCTTTCGTCGGGCCATGCAGACGCAGATAGAAATCGGACAATCGCACCAGGCCGATGGACCCCACCAGCGCGAACACCGCCCCTATTAGAATGAAGGCGCTGACCAGAAACTCAACGATCTCGTTCATAGTTTGCCCTCACTCGATGATGTCGCCACGCAACATGTATTTGGCCACCGCCACGGTGCTCACGAAGCCGATCAGCGCGATCAGCATGGCGGCCTCGAAATAGAGTTTGCTGTCCGATGAAATGCCGTACAGCACGATCAGCCCGATGGTGTTGATGTACATGGTGTCCAGCGCCAGAGCCCGGTCCGGCAAAGTGGGCCCGCGCAGCAACCGGTACAGGTTGAGCAGCAAAGCCAGCACGAACAGCCCAAAGGCGATGGGCAGAGCGATCTCTAGCATTCGAATATCTCCTTCAGCGGCCGCTCGTAGCGCTGCTTGATCTGCTTGATCATGGCGTCCTCGTCGTCCATGTCCAGGGCATGGACCAGCAGAGTGCGCCGATCCTCGCTGACGTCCGCGCTGACCGTGCCCGGCGTCAGAGAAATGGTGCTGGCCAGCAGCGTGATCGCGAACTCGTCGGTGAGGTCCAGTGGTAACTCGACGAACCCGGGCCGATACCGCCGGGGCGGTCCGACGATCAGAATCGCCACCGCCACATTGGCGGTAAGAATGTCCCAGTGCACCACCAGCACGAACCGCACCAGCTTGGGGAAATTCCGCAGGCGCGGCACGTTCGGCCAAAAAGGCTGAGTCCCCAGGGGCAGTGCCACCGACAGCACCAGACCGAGCACGGCGTGCCCCCAGGAAAAGCCGTTAAGCAGCATCCAGGTGGCCCACAAAAACAGGCTCAGCAGCGGAAAGGGCAATAGACGCCTCATAATGCGCTCCCTCCGGCGCCGAGCACCGCGTCGATATACAGGCTGGGCTGCGCCCACTGAGCGGCCACCGCCAGGCAGGCTTCAAGCACCGGTTCGCCCCAGATCGCCAGCGCCGGCGTAGTGGCCAGCAAAGCCACGGTGGCCGCCAGGCGCGGCCCGTCCAGGCTGTGCGTCTCGCCGTCCCCGGTGGCCCGCCAGAACAGCGACGACCCGGCCCGGCTAAGACCGATCAAGGCGATCAGCCCGCCGCCCAGCAACAGCAGCCAGTACACCGGGGCCGGCACCGCCTGCATCAAGGCGACCTTGCCGACAAACCCGGACAGCGGCGGCAGCCCCACCACGGCGATCGCCCCGGCGAAGAACAAAGCGCCGAGCAGCCCCCGACCAATCGGGGCAGGCCCCACTTCCAAACGATCCCCCAGCTCTCCACGCCCCCGGGCAACCAGGTCCGCCAGCAGGAACAGGCCGCCGCACACCAGGGTCGAGTGGATCAGGTAGTACAGCATGGCGCCCAGCGCCTCCGGCGATGACCAGGACAACCCGGCGACCAGCGTGCCCACCGACATCACCAGCAGGTAAGCGACCATTTCGCCCAGGCGGCGGGCACCGAGCACGCCCACCGCGGCCAACCCCAAGGTGACCAGTGCAATGATCCACAGGGGATCACGACCAAGGCCGGCCAGCGCGCCGCCGCTAAAGGCCAGTCCGTACACCCGGGCAATGGCGTAAATCCCCACCTTGGTCATAATCGCGAACAACGCGGCCACCGGGGCGGTGGCGCTGGCGTAGGTGGCCGGCAGCCAGAAATACAGCGGGAACAGCGCCGCCTTGAGGCCGAACACCACCCACATTAACAAACCGGAAAGGCGCGCCAAATCCAGGCTATTGCCCTCCAGTTCGTTTACTTTAACCGCGAAGTCCGCCATGTTGAGCGTGCCGGTGGTGCCGTAGGCCAGCCCCAGGGCGACCAGGAACAGCGCCGAACCAATCAGGTTGAGCACCACGTAATGGATGCCGCCCTTCACCCGGGCCGGACCGCGACCGTGCAGCGCCAGGCCGTAGGAGGCGATCAACAGCACCTCGAAGAACACGAACAGGTTGAACAGGTCGCCGGTCAAAAAGGCGCCGTTGATACCCATCAACTGCATTTGGAACAGGGCATGAAAATTGGCGCCGCGCCGGTCGTCGCCGCGGCTGCCGTAAATCAGCGCCGGCAAGGCCAGCACCGCGGTAAGCAGTACCATCAGGGCGCTCAACCGGTCGAGCACCAGCACGATACCGAACGGCGCGCGCCAGTCACCCAGCTGATAAACGTCGATCTCACCGGTGGCCGCCTGATGCCACAGGCCCAGCGCCACCGGAATCAGCGCCAGGGTCGCCAGCAAACCGGTGAGCCGGCGCAGGTGCTGGCGCTCGCGGACCTCCAGCAACAGCAGCATGCCCGCGAAAGCGGGAATCAGGATCGGCGCGATGATCAGATGTTCCATCAGCCGCCCTCCCCGTCGGACCCGCCGTCTACGTGGTCATTGTTCAACTCGCCCTCGCCGCGCAAGGCCAGCACCACCAGAAACGCGGTCATCGCGAAGCCGATCACGATGGCGGTCAGCACCAGCGCCTGGGGCAAGGGGTCGCTGGGGTTCTCCGACATGCCCACCACCGGCACCTGGTTGACGCTCAAGCGCCCGGATACGAACACGAACAGGTTGACCCCGTAGCTGAGCAAGGTGATGCCCAGAATCACCGGGAAAGTGCGGGCGCGCAGAGTCAGATAGACCCCACTGCCGACCAGTGTCGCGATCATCAATGCCATTATCACTTCCATCAGGCGTCCCCCCTCTCGCCGACGTCACCGATCTGCCCGGCGTTGCCGCCTTTGTCGTCGAGCAAGGACAACTTGCCGAGATTGGCGAGCATCAACAGCGTGGCGCCGACCACCGTGAGAAACACACCGGCATCGAACAGCATGGCGCTGGCCAGTTCGAAATCGCCCACCAGAGGCCAATGGATGTGATCAAAGGTGCTGGTCAGGAACGGGTGCCCGAAGAACCAGGACGCCACGCCGGTCACCCCGGCCAGCAACAGCCCCAGGGCCACCACCGGGTGGTAATCACCGGGCATGCGGTAGCGCATCCAGCCAACCCCCGAGGCGACGTACTGAAGCAGCAGCGCCACCGAAGTGATCAGACCGGCGATAAAACCGCCGCCGGGCAGGTTGTGCCCGCGCAGAAAGATGTACACCGATACCAGTAACGCCAGTGGCAGCAACGGCCGCGAAATAGTCACCAACACCAGCGGATGGGCGTCCCGGGCCCAGGGCCGGCCGGTGGCATCCGATCGTGGCGAGGTCAGCTCGAGGTCCTTGAGCAGCGCATAGATGCCCATGGCGGCGATACCCAACACGGTGATCTCGCCGAAGGTGTCGAAG
Source organism: Alcanivorax sp. (assembly GCA_036276955.1). Classification (GTDB taxonomy): domain Bacteria; phylum Pseudomonadota; class Gammaproteobacteria; order Pseudomonadales; family Alcanivoracaceae; genus Alloalcanivorax. The sequence goes on from DASUNW010000127.1 coordinate 21,473, forward strand.
CCCCGGAAATCCACCAGAATCACGTTGACCACATTGGTGCCGCCGCCGCCCGGCTTGGCGTTTTCCAGGAAGAAGCCGCTGATGCTGGTGAAATCACTGGTCATCATGGCGAATGCCATGACCCCGACGCCGCCGCCGACCACCACGGACAGAATCAGATCCCGGCTCACCCGCAGCGCACCGGATTCAGGGCTGGTGCGCACCGGCAAAAAATACATCGCCAGGATCAGCAGCATCACCGTGACCACTTCCACGGAAAGCTGGGTCAACGCCAGATCGGGAGCGGAAAAGCGCACGAACACCAGCGACATCACCAACCCCACCACACTGATCGACATGATCGCCGTCATTCGATGACGGTGCAGGATGGCGGTAATCACCGCGGCGACCATCAACATGGCGCCAGCCAGCACCGCCACCCCGTCCAGAGGCAACAAGGGGCGCTCACCGTTCAGAAGATGAGGGCGCACTTGGCTCAGCAACACCAGAGCAACCACCGCCAGCAGCCAGGCCACATAGGTTTGCAGGGAGCCGTTACGCAGTACGCCGCTGAAGGCCCCGGCGAACCGCGCCAGCGCCTGCATGGCACGCTCGAAGATCAAGTTGGCGTTGATTTCAGGCAAGCGCGCGTGCCACTGCAGCAAGCGCCGGCGCTGGCTGTAGACCAGCACACCGCCGACCAGGGCGATCACACTCATCAGCAGCGGCACGTTGAAACCGTGCCAGATCGACAAGTGATATTCCGGCAGGGTGCCGCCGAGGGTGGCGGTACCGGCCACCGCCAGCAGCCCGGCCACCGTAAGCGACGGAAATACACCCACCGCGATACACAGGGCCACCAGTATTTCCACCGGCACCTTCATGTAGCGGGGCGGCTCATGGGGCGGGAACTTGGGCAGGTTCACCGGTTCGCCGTTGAAAAAGACATCGTGAATAAAGCGCGCCGAATAGGCCACCGACAACACGCCGCCGAGGGTGGCCCCCAACGGCAGCACCCAGCTCATGGCGCCGAGCCTGTCCGACTGCAACGTTTCGGCGAAAAACATTTCCTTGGACAAAAAGCCGTTGAGCAGCGGCACCCCGGCCATCGCCGCCGACGCCACCATGGCAAGGACGGCGGTGTACGGCATATAGCGCCACAAGCCGTTGATGCGGCGCATGTCCCGAGTACCGGTTTCGTGATCAATAATGCCGGCGGCCATGAACAGCGACGCCTTGAAGGTGGCGTGGTTGATGATATGGAACACCGCCGCCACCGCCGCCAGCTCGGTGTTCAACCCGAACAGCAACGTAATCAGGCCCAGATGGCTGATGGTGGAATAAGCCAGCAAACCCTTCAGGTCATTCTGGAACAGCGCCGCCAGCGCGCCCCAGATCAGCGTCGCCATGCCGGCCAGCGTGACCAGATCGAACCACAGGTTGGTACCCGCCAACATCGGGTAGAACCGAGCCAATAGAAACACCCCCGCTTTGACCATGGTGGCGGAATGCAAGTAAGCGCTTACTGGCGTCGGCGCCGCCATGGCATGGGGCAACCAGAAGTGAAACGGAAACTGGGCGCTCTTGGTGAAAATACCCAGCAGCACCAGGCAAAGAATCAGCGGGTAGAGGCCGCTGGCGCGGATAGCGTCGCCGCTCGCCAGCGCCTCGCCCAGGGAGTAACTGCCCACCACCTGGCCGATCAACAGCACCCCGGCCAGCAGCGCCAGGCCGCCCATACCGGTGACCGTCAGCGCCATGCGCGCGCCCTTGCGGGCAACACTGTTGTGCGACCAGAACCCGATCAACAGGAAAGAGCTGAGACTGGTGAGCTCCCAGAACACCACCAGCAGCAGCAGATTGTCGCTGGTCACCACACCCAGCATGGCGCCCATGAACAGCAGCAGATAGGCGTAGAAACGCCCGGCCTTTTCATCGGCGGAAAGGTAGTAGCGGGCGTAGAGAATAATCAGCAGGCCGATGCCCAGCACCAGCATGGCGAACAGCAGGGCCAGCCCGTCCAGGCGGAACGCCAGGTCCAGGCCCAGGCTGGGCAGCCATTGCACGGAAGAGAGCACCGTCTCGCCGTCGATGACCCGCCGGCCGGGAGCCACCATCAAGCCCAGGGCCAGTGCCGGCAACGCCGCCGCACTCAGCGCCAGCAGCGTGCGCGAGGCCTTGAAACGTTCGGCCAACGGCGGTAATGCGGCCCCCAGAAAGGGCAGCAGCACCAGGATGGAAAGATTCATAGGCAATCCGTTGTCAGTTGCGGCAACGCCGCGTCGAGCTTATCAGTAAACCATCAACTCAGCGTGACAACGGGCGGATCCGGGAAATAGGGGCGGCGGCCCCGCCGCGGGCAATGGGCGGGCATGCTCATCATTCTGTGGTGCCGCAACTGGCAATCCATGCAAAACCGAATCACTGAAACAAGGGGCGCCAGTATGCCACGCCGGGCCGGGGCGAGCACAAGACCGGCCGGCGCGGCGGTTACACCTCACCCACGAATTGATTGTAGAACTGCCGGGCGGTGCGCCCGGAGCGCCCGCCCCTTTCCATCGAAAAGCGGCGCGCGAGGATATGCAGCTGCGCCCGGTCGGCGACCTGGCCAAACAGGTGGTCGACGATCTCGAAGTACTGCGCTTCATTGATCGGGTAAAAGCTCAAGGACAGACCGAACCGGTCGGACAGTGAAATCTTTTCTTCCACCACGTCGCCGTGGTGGAGCTCGCGGCCCACCACCCGGCTCTGCTCGTTGTCGGACTGATACTCGGACACCAGGTGCCGGCGGTTACTGGTGGCGTACAGCCGGACGTTCTCCGGCGGCAGCTCCAGGGAGCCCTCCAGCACGCTTTTAAGATGTTTGTACTGGGTTTCACCGTCCTCGAAGGCGATGTCGTCGCAGTACACCACGAAACGCTGGGCCCGCTCGCGCAGGTCATCGACGATCTCCGGCAGGTCCACCAGATCGTGCTTTTCCACCTCGATCATACGCAGCCCGCGCGGTGCGTACTCATTGAGCAGCGCTTTCACCAGCGACGACTTGCCGGTGCCCCGGCTGCCCCACAGCAGCGCATGGTTGGCGGGCTTGCCGGCCAGAAAACGCTCGGTGTTCTGAACCAGCTTGCGCTTCTGCGTTTCCACGCCGAGCAGGTCTTCCAACGCCACCGGGTCCAGGTGCCGCACCGGCCGCAGCCGTTGCTGTCTGGGCCGCCAGATCGCGGCCGCTTGCGAGCGCCAATCGACGTTGTCCATGGGTTCCCCATCTAAAATAAGGTCAAAAATATTGCCACGGCCCGCCGATTCACAAAAGAACTTGCTTGCCCGGCCCGGGTCCGCCTTTACCATGTGATCAGGATAGACCACACAATCCACTTTGGGAGACACCCATGATTCGCTCTCTACTGATCGGCGCCGCGCTGAGCCTGACCGCCGCGGGCTGCGCCCACACCCCGCCGGACCTGCCCGAAAACGCCCGCGCCTGCCCGGAGCCCCGCCCCGAGATGTGCACCATGGATTACCGCCCGGTGCTCGGCCTGGACCGTAATGGCGATACCCTGGGCGAATACGGCAACGCCTGCGGCGCCTGCGCCAAGAAAGGCGTGGCCTATACCGTGCCGGTCAAATAACCCCCGTCCAAGGACACCGCTTTGCCGCTTTCGCCCGTACGCCGGTTGCTGGACTTCGACGCGCAATACCGCCGCGACCAGCAACACACTCCGGATTTTCTGCACCGCCGTGACCGTCGTCTGGCCCTGGCCCGGCAACAGGCCGGCGCCCCACCGCCGGACGCGGCGGCCTGGCTGAGCGCCGTGGACGCGGTCAGCGCCAGCGGGGCGTTGCGCCCCTGGCGGCGGGCCCGGGCGGCGCTGACCCTGGCCGGCGCGGTGCTGGGCGTGCTGACCATGCTCGGCGTGCTGTATGTGGACGGCCAGGGCCGCATCAACGTCACCCTGATCCTGGCCCTGGCGCTGCTGCAACTGCTGCTGGCCCTGGCCACCACCGGCCAAGCGTTAAGCGGTCGCCGCCCCTGGGGCCGCCTGCTGGGCGGCCGGCGCGGCGAG
>DASUNW010000128.1:0-24056 GCA_036276955.1 Alcanivorax sp.
GAACGTCCTGTTCTCCAGGGTCCCGGAAGGGCAGAACACAGAACCGCTCCAGTGGGAGATTCCGAGGCTCCGGGTTATCGCTGGCGCCGGATCATTCTAAGAAGCGGGCGTTTTGTGGGAGCTTGCCTTGCAAGCGAAAGGGCGGCAAAGCCGGTCGGCAAAGGTTGCCCCGCAGGATTCCAGAGACGCTTTGGTGCGGCTGGAAGCTGCGAACCGCGTGGTGAAAATGTTCCGGTGATGCCGCTATAGTTAGGGGCTGGGGGAACCGGCCGCCGGCCGGGACAATAATATGTTGAGGGGAAAAATGAAAAAACTGCTTCTCGCCGTCCTGGTTCTGGGCGGGCTTTGGTTGGCCGCCGGTTATGTGATTGGCAATAAGGTGGAAGACACGGTGCGCGCCCAGGTGGCCGCCCAGGAATTTGTACTCGGCTCCGGCAGAGTGCGTCTGGAGGTCGTCGATTACGACAAGGGGCTGTTCGGCGCCCAATCCCGTATTTGCGTGGTGTTCGATCGGCTGGCGCCGCCTATGGCCATGATGCAGGCCTATTCGGGCAAGCTTTGCGACCGCGGCGAGGTTCACTACGGTCCGCTGCTGTTCGGGCCCGGCGGTCCGTCTTTGGGGCTCGCCTACGCGCGCAGCGAATTGGACCTGAGCCCGCTGCCGCCGGAAATCAAGCAGATGGTCGACGGCCTGTTCGACGGCCGCCCGCCGGTGATCGGTCACAGCTGGTATACCTTCGACGGCGGCGTGGATCTGCGTGTGCTGGTGTCGCCTTTCCGGTTCGAGAGCCCCGAGCTGAGCGCGTCGCTGGCGGAGCTGCGCATGGACGGTCGTATCGACGACCCGGCCGCCAAGCTCGGCGATTTCTTTGTGCGCGGCCGTGATTTGCGCGTTACCGGCCCGCGGGGCGCCCTGGTGCTGCCGGAGCTGGATGCGGAAGTCCGCCTCAAGGCGATACTGGGGGACGTGCTGCCGATGCTGGACATGACCATGGCGCTGAACGGTCTCAGTGTCAGCGCCGGCGGTCGGGAGCAGGTGGCGGGCAACGTGACCCTGCGCACCCGCACCCGGGAAGACGGCGATACCCTGAGCGGCGATAGCGGCCTGTGGTTGGACGCACTGAGCGGTGACCAGGTGCCGGAGCGCGTCGACAGCGCCTGGCTGGGCGTTGACTGGCACGGCTTTGACCGCGCCGCCACCATCCGCGTGCAGCGCCTTTCCCGGGAGCTGGACAACCTGCAACTGGAAATGATGATGCAGGCGATGAGCGGCGACGGTGACTCCGCCGCGCTGCAAGAGAAGGCCGAGCGGATGGCCGCCTTGGGCGAAGAGATGATCACCGTGATGACCACCCAGTTACTGCACCCGGGGCGCACCGGCATGACCGTGCGCATGGTGGTGGACGGCACCGGCGAGCGTCAGCTCACCCTGGACAGTGCCCTCGACTACAACGGCCTGGACGGGCTCAATCCCAGTTTCGCCGAACTGCAGATGCTGCCGCCGCCGGCGCTGGCGCGGCTGGCGGACCTGCGCCTGGATTTCGACGCCGCCGTGGCCTTGTTGCCGCCAGGCCTGCGCGCCAGCCTGGTGGACTACCAGAGCAGCGGCTGGCTGCGCCACGACAACGGCCGGCTGCACACCAACCTCACCATTGAGCAGGGACAGGTCACCTTGAACGGCGAGTCGATGACGGTGCCGGAATTGCTGAATAAGGGCCAGGCGGCCGCCGCCTCAGGCACGGACCCGGCGCTGGAGCTGGACGCGGACCGGGGCGCCTACTAGGCGGGCCCCGGAACGCAGAGGCCGCCACCCCTCGGGGCGGCGGCCGGTTGGCGTTACGCCTGGGTGGTCAGGGTGGTGTAGCTGGTGATCAAATTGCGGTAGTCGGGAATGTGATTGGAGAACAGCGTGCCCAGGCCTTCGATGTCGTTGCGCCAGTCCCGATGCAACTCGCAGGCGGCGCCGAACCAGGTCATCAACTGCGCACCCCCGGCGACCATCCGCTGCCAGGCCGCGTCGCGGGTCATGGCGTTGAAGGTGCCGGACGCATCCGTGATCACGAACACTTCGAAGCCTTCCTCCAGAGCCGACAGGGCGGGAAACGCCACGCACACCTCGGTGACCACGCCGGCGATAATCAACTGCTTCTTGCCGGTGGCCTTCACCGCCTGCACGAAATCCTCGTTGTCCCAGGCGTTGATCTGGCCGGGCCGCGCGATGTAGGGCGCGTCCGGGAACTGCGCCTTGAGCTCCGGCACCAGCGGGCCGTTGGGGCCGTCCTCGAAACTGGTGGTAAGGATGGTGGGTAGCTGGAAGTACTCGGCCATATCCGCCAGGGCCAGCACGTTGTTTTTGAAGCGGTCCGGGTCGATGTCGCGGACCAGCGACAACAGGCCGGCCTGATGGTCCACCAGCAGTACCGCCGCGTCGTCCTTATTCAAGCGATTGTAAGTACTCATGATATAGCTCCTTGATGGCTGGAGAAGCCGGCTGCCTCTCCATGGTTTAGATGCTATAAATGAGACGAGGGGCCGGGTAGAGGGCTAAAATGCTACGCTTTGTTCTATTTATGGGACGATGATGGCGGCGCAATGGAAAACCTGAACGATCTCTATTACTTCGCGCAAACCGTGGAGCACGGCGGCTTCGCGCCGGCCGGGCGCGCCATCGGCGTGCCCAAATCCAAGCTGAGCCGCCGGGTGGCGGCCCTGGAAGAACGGCTCGGCGTGCGTCTGATTCACCGTTCCACCCGCCACTTCTCGACCACCGAGACCGGGCAAACCTACTACGAGCACTGCAAGGCCATGCTGGTGGAGGCGGACGCCGCCCAGGAGGCCATCGACAGCGTGCGGGCGGAGCCCCGCGGGGTGATTCGGCTGGCGTGTCCGGTGACTCTGCTGCATGTGCATGTCGGCCCATTCCTGGCCGGGTTCCTGCGCGATTACCCGGGTATCACCGTGCATCTGGAGGCCACCAACCGCCGTGTCGACCTGATTCACGAAGCGGTGGACGTGGCGATCCGCGTCCGTCAGCCGCCGCTGGAGGACAGCGATCTGGTGATGAAGGTGCTGTCCGAGCGGCACCTGGGGCTGCTCGCCAGCCCGGATCTGATCGAACGTCACGGCACGCCCGCCGGGCCCGACGACCTCGCCGGCTGGCCCAGCCTGTGGCTGGGCAGCCCGGCACCGCGCTACGAATGGGACCTGTACGGACCACAGGACCAGCCGCTGTCGGTGCGTCACGCACCGCGCTTCGTGACCACCGATATGGTGGCCTTGCGCCGGGCGGCGCTGGGCGGTGTCGGCGTGGTGCAACTGCCGCTGCTGACCGTCCGCGACGCTTTGGCGCGCGGCGAACTGGTCCATCTGTTGCCGGACTGGGCTCCGCGCCGCGACATTATTCACGCGGTGTTTCCGTCCCGCCGCGGCATGCTGCCGGCGGTGCGCGCCCTGATCGACAGCCTGGCGGACTATTACGCTTCCTTTGAGGAGCAGTAGCCCGCCGCTGGCCCGCCGTGCTGTAATCAGCGCATGATCAAAGTATTCCTGTGGCGTGCCCTGGCGCTGGTGTGCGTGGCGCTGGGCTTGATCGGCGTGATCCTGCCGGGCATGCCCACCGTGGTATTCATGCTGCTGGCCGCCTGGGCGGGGGGGCGGGGCTGGCCGCGCCTGGAGGTCTGGTTGCTTGATCACCCCCGCTATGGCCCCCCGATTCACCACTGGCGTGAGCGCGGCGCCATATCCCGGCGCGGCAAGTGCGCCGCCTCCACCATGATGCTGATCAGTATCGGCGTAATCGCCTTGTCCCCCGCGTCCAACCCGGTCAAGATCGGCGTCCCGCTGTTTTTGTGCGCCATGATGCTGTGGCTGTGGCGCCGCCCGGAGCCCCGACCAGAGGATGAACGACGGGTCACAAATAAACATTTACGCCCTGTTCGCCGGGACTAAACTATCGTCCCGCAAAGCCAGCCAGTTTCGGGAGATATGCCAATGGCCACCTATAAAGCGCCCCTGGAAGACATGCGCTTCGTCCTTAACGATGTGTTCGAGGCCGATAAGCTCTGGGCTTCCATGTCCGCCACCGCCGAGGTGACCCGCGATCTGTCCGACGCCATCCTCGATGAGGCGGGCAAGATGGTGGAGAACCTGCTGTTCCCCCTCAACCGCGAAGGCGACGAACAGGGCTGCCATTTCGACAACGGCGCAGTGACCACGCCGGAAGGCTTCAAGGAAGCCTTCAAGACCTACGCCGAGAACGGCTGGAGCGCGTTTTCCGGCAACCCGGAATTCGGTGGTCAGGGCATGCCCAAATCCCTGGCGGTGCTGTTCGAGGAAATGATGCACAGCGCCAATTCCTCGTTCGCGCTGTATCCCGCGCTGACCAACGGCGCCACTCTGTGCCTGGACGCGCACGCCTGCGACGAGCTCAAGCAGGCCTACCTGCCCAAGCTCTACAGCGGCGAGTGGAGCGGCACCATGTGCCTGACCGAGCCGCACTGCGGTACCGACCTGGGCATCATGCGGAGCAAGGCGGTGCCCAACGACGACGGCTCCTACAACGTGTCCGGCACCAAGATATTCATCACCGGCGGCGAGCACGACATGGTGGATAACATCATCCACCTGGTACTGGCCAAGCTGCCGGACGCCCCCGCCGGCTCCAAGGGCATTTCCCTGTTCCTGGTGCCCAAGTTTTTGCCCGACGCCAACGGCGATGCCGGAGAGCGCAACGGCGTCGCCGCCGGTTCCATCGAACACAAGATGGGCATCAAGGGCTCGGCCACCTGCGTGATGAACTTCGACGACGCCAAGGGCTGGATTATCGGCGAGCCCAATCAAGGCCTGGCGGCCATGTTCACGATGATGAACTACGAGCGCCTGTCCATCGGCATCCAGGGTCTGGGCCTCGGTGAAGTGAGCTACCAGAGCGCCGCCGACTACGCCTGCGAGCGCCTGCAGGGCCGCGCCGCCACCGGCGCCAAGAACGAAGGCGGCAACGCCGACCCGATCATCGTGCACGGCGACGTGCGCCGCATGCTGCTGACCATGCGCGCCCTCAACGAAGGCGGCCGGGCGCTGTCCACCTATGTGGGCATGGAGCTCGACAAGGCCAAGTTCTCCGAGGACGACGCCGAACAGAAAGCCGCCCAGGACCGCGTCGCCCTGATGACGCCCATCGCCAAGGCGTTCTTCACCGACCGCGGCTTCGACACCACGGTGATCGGCCAGCAGGTGTTCGGCGGCCATGGCTACGTGCGCGAATGGGGCATGGAGCAGTTCGTGCGCGACTGCCGTATTTCGCAGATCTACGAAGGCACCAACGGCATCCAGGCGCTGGATCTGGCCGGCCGTAAGGTCACTCGCAACGGTGGCAAGTACGTGGAGGCCTACATCGCCGACGTGCGCCGCTGGATCGACGGCAACAGCAACGAACCGGGCCTGGACGGCATCAAGGAGCGCCTGGTGAGCGCCGTGGATCTGCTGGAAAGCACCACCACCGAGCTGCTGCGCCAGGCCGGCGACAACCCGGACGCGGTCAACGCCAACGCGGTGGAGTACCTCGACCTGTTTGGCTACGTCACCTACGCCTGGCTGTGGGCGCGCATGATGGTCACCGCCGCCCAGCGCGACGACGACTTCGGTCGCGCCAAGGTCACCGTGGGCCGCTTCTACTACGAACGCCTGCTGCCCCGCGCCGGCGCCCTGGCGGAACAGATCAAGGCCGGTGCCGGCACCATGATGAGCCTGGATCAGGACCTGTTCTAAGCGGGAACCCGGATCCAGCTCAGTGGTCCGCTGTCCTCCTCATGCCACTGGAAAGGCAACTCAGCGCCTGACCGCCAGTCGGCGGACAGCGTGGTCAGCAGGCGGATCCGGTCTTCTCCGTTCAGGGCCGCGTCCTGGAAGTAAAAGCGCCGTCCGGTGAGCGGGTAGAGCGCTTTGAACAGACTCTCTTTCACCGAAAACGCCAGTGTGATCCGGCGTGCCTGCTCGGCCTCATCGAGGCCTTGCAGGGCCTGCCGTTCTTCCCCGGTCAGTATCTCCCCGGCCAGGCGTAGCGCCCGGCGCGGTGCCAGCCAGGTTTCGTAATCCAACCCCAGCCCCCGCCATTGATCCCGGTGCCCCACCAGCGCCGCGGCGCGCCCGTGGCTGTGGGTGATGGCGCCCACCAGCGGTGTCGGCCAAACCGGTGCCCGGTCTTCACCCTGGGTCGGGAGAAGGTGATCGCCGGTGAGCGCTTCGCCGGCGGTGGCCGCGCACACCCGGCCGGCCAGGTACTCGCAGCGGCGCTTGGCGATGGCGCCGCGCAGGGTGTCCGGCTCGGGGACGCGGGCCAGATGGAAGGCGTCGTCGAGCAGCTGCTCCGGGCGGAACCGACAGCGCGCCAGATACAGCGCGGGGTCCCAGGCGCTAACGTCCAGATCGTGCAGGCAGGGCGGTAACGGGCGGTGGTTCGTCATCGGCTCGGTCGTGGCGCGGAGGAGCCGTTATTGTACGCACCGGGGCGGACCGCTGTCTTTTTCGTCGCGGTGGACGTCGTATGTGGCCACGCTCCCCGCCGCCGGTTTTGTGGTACAACGAAGGGACCAGCACCGACGTGAGGAGGTGGGTATGACCCGGTCATTAGCGATTCTAGGCGCCAGCGGGCACGGCAAGGTGCTCGCCGACACGGCGATGGCGTCCGGGTGGCGGAAAATCGAGTTCTATGACGACGCCTGGCCGGACAAGCAGGCCAACGAGCGCTGGCAGATCGTCGGTTGCAGCGGCGCGCTGCTCGACGCCCTGGTGCATATCGACTCGGTGGCGGTGGGCATCGGCCGTAACGACGCCCGCCTGGACCGCCTGCGTGAGCTGGTGTCGAAGAACGTGAGCCTGGCCACCATCATCCATCCCCAGGCGTCGGTGAGCCGTTTCGCCGAGGTCACCCCCGGCGCGGTGGTGCTGGCCGGTGGCGTGGTGAGCGTGGACAGCCGCGTGGGGCTGGGCGCCATTATCAATACCGGCGCCACCGTGGATCGGGATTGCGTGATCGGCGACGGCGCCCATCTTTGCCCCGGTTCCCATCTGGCCAGCAACGTCATCGTGGGCGAGGGCAGCTTTATCGGCATCGGCGCGGTGGTGCGCGAAGGCGTCACGATTGGCAACAATGTGGTGGTGGGCGCCGGCGCCGTGGTGCTGCACGATGTCCCCGACGGCGCCACCGTGAAAGGGGTGCCGGCCCGCTGAGCGGGCCTTTCAATTGGAGAGCGGAATGACCACCACAAGAACCTATTTGATCACCGGTGCCAGCAAGGGCATCGGGCGCGCCTTGTCACAACGCCTGGCCGCCGCCGGTCACGGCGTGGTGGGCATCGCCCGCCGCGCGGACGACGCGGACTTTCCCGGCACCCTGGTGTCGGCGGATCTGTCCGACCGTCAGCAGGCGGATGAGGTGTTCGCCGACCTGGCCCGTCGCTTCCGGTTCGACGGCGTGGTCAACAACGTCGGCCTGGTGCGCCCGCAGCCGCTCGGCGAGATCGACCTGGACAGCTTCGACGCGGTCATGGGCGTCAACCTGCACGCCGCCATCCAGGCCACGCAGGCGGTGCTGCCGAACATGCGCGAGCAGGGCTGGGGCCGGGTGCTCAATGTGTCCAGCCTGACCGTGCTGGGCATGCCCGGGCGCACCGCCTACGCCTCCGCCAAGGCGGCGCTGGTGAATTTCACCCGCACTTGGGCGCTGGAGCTGGCGTGCACCGGCATCACCGTCAACGCGGTGGCTCCCGGTCCCACCGAGACCGAGCTGTTTCGCGAGAACAACCCGCCCGGCGGCGACGGCGAGGCCCGCTACCTGGCGTCCGTGCCCATGGACCGTATCGGCAAGCCGGACGAGATCGCCGCCGCCATGGAGTTTCTGCTCGGCGAGCACAGCGGCTACATCACCGGCCAGACCCTGTTTATCGACGGCGGTGCGTCGGTGGGGAGAGCGGCGTTTTAATCATGCAAGAGGATCTGAAGTTCTGTCTGACCCAGCCCACCGAAATCCCGGCCCCGGATGGCCTGCAAGCCTGGTGCGAGCAATGGCGGGGGCTGGCCGCCGAGTGTCATGACCCGGTGGGGCTGGCCCTGCGCGGCGGCTTCGCCGCCGACCGGGTGGGCTGGGCGTTCGCCGCCGGCTACCAGTCGGCGCTGCGGCAGCTTATTCAAGTGAACGGCGGCACCGTGGAGGACCACGAACTGCTGGCCCTGTGCGCCACCGAAGCCGCCGGCAACCGCCCCCGCAACATCGAAACGCGCCTCGTTGATAACGGCGCGGGCGGCATCACCGTCACCGGCCGCAAGACCTGGACCACCCTGGGGTCCGCCTGCACCGGTCTGCTGGTGGTCGGGCGAGTGGACGGAGAGAGCGATCGCCCGGCGCTGAAAATCGCCAAGGTGAACAGCCACGCCCACGGCGTCAGCCTGGTGGAAAAACCGCCGCTGGATTTCGTCCCCGAAGTGCCCCATGTGGCCGCCGTGTTCGACGGCGCGGTCCCCGACGCGGTGCTGTCCGGCGACGGTTACAGCGACTTCGTAAAGCCGTTTCGCACCGTGGAGGACACCTTCATCGCCCTGGCGGTGCAGGCCTGGCTGGTGCGCGAAGGTCGCGCCCGCCAGTGGCCGGCGTCTTTCCTCGAAAGCCTGACCGCCAGCCTGGTCGGGCTAGCCGCCGTGGCGGCGCAACCCGCCGACGCGCCGACCACTCATATCGCCCTGGCCGGCGCTCTGGGGAGCGCCAACGACCTCTACCGGCAAGCGGATGAGCTCTGGGCCGGCGAGCAGGACGCCGCCGCCGAACGTTGGCGGCGCGACCGGCCGCTGTTTCAGGTGGCTGGCAAACCGCGCGCCCTGCGTGCGCAGCGTGCCTGGGAGACAGTTGGATTGAATTAAGGCCGGACGAGGCGAAGTCCATGGTTATAAGCCTCGCCGCGCCGGGGATCGGGCGGGGCTTAGCTGGGGTCCGGCTCCTTGCGAAGTGCGTCCTTCACCATTTCCTGGCGTATCCGGCCGATGGCCTGCATCGGATTCAGCCCCTTGGGGCAAACCCAAGTGCAGTTGCCAATGCTACGGCAGCGAAAGAGGCTGTAAGGATCTTTCAACAAGGCCAGGCGTTCGGGCGAGCCATCGTCGCGCGAGTCGGCGATAAACCGGTATGCCTGGAGCAGAGCGGCCGGGCCCAGGTACTCAACCGGGTTCCACCACCAGGACGGGCACTGAGAAGTGCAACAGGCGCACAGGATGCATTCGTAAAGCCCGTCAAGTTTGGCCCGCTCACTAGGACTTTGGAGTCGTTCTTTACCCGGCGCCGCTTCTCGATTGATTAACCATGGTTTCGTTCTCTCGTATTGCTCAAAGAACAAACTCTGGTCCACGACCAGGTCCCGAATCACCGGCATCCCCGGCAACGGACGAATAGTCAGGTCGCCGCCTTTCCCCAGCACCTCCTTCACCGGCGTCACACAGGCTAAGCGATTTTTGCCATTGATATTCATGCCGTCGGAGCCGCACACACCCTCCCGGCAAGAGCGCCTGTAGACCAGAGTGGGGTCTTGCTCATGCAGATACTCAAGTGCGTCCAAAACCATACGGCCTTGAAACCGGTCGGGAAGATCAACGCGGTCCATGCGCGGATGCGTATCCTGGTCAGGGTGATAACGATAAAGATGAACCTGGATCATGAGACACCCTCCAATTCTGGTCTCCGAGTCGCGTTGGTACCTGCTCCTCGCTATTGATTCGGGATATACCGTCCTCGGACACGGCGCCTGCCTGTCGTGAGCGGTCCACGCATCAACCCGGTTTCCCGTCGGCGCGGGGAGCCATCAGTATAGGCCCATAGAACACTAGGAATATCAACCAGGCGGCACTCCAGGCAAGCGATGCCAGCCATAAACCGGGCATTAGCGGTAGCCAACCCAGCGCCACCAGAACGCGCGCCATACCGGCGGCCAGAATGAAACCGTAAGCGCACAGGCCGCCGGGACGCAGGCGAAGCGGCCGGCCGGTGTGCCCGACGGTGACCCGTGTCATCACCGCGAGGATCATGGTGCCCATGGCGCCGGCGCCGAGCGCGTGCAGCCAGGCGGTATCGGGAACCAGTGAAAAGGCGGCCAGCCCCCGCAGCGCAAAGCCGGTGGCCACCCAAAGATGGCCGACATGAAGAATCCACAGCAGCGGTTCGCGCCGGGTCAACCAGCCGGACCATCCTGCCAGCCGCGCCAGCACCAACAACGCCGCGAGCATGGCCACCGATCCGCTCAGCAGCGGCACCTGCCAGGCGCCGGCCTCCACAACAACCATAACCAGGGCGGCCACCAGGCCAACGCGGTCCAGCAGCGGGCGGACCACCACGCTCCGCGGGTCACGCCCCTGAGTCCGCAACCAGTTCGCCGTGAACGCCGGCGTAATCCGGCTCCCGATGACCAGAATCAACACGGCGGTCAGCAACACAAGAGCATGTAGGAAACGCGTTTCACCGGTCCAGTGAAACAGCAAATCCAACCCCCAGAGCGTCGTCAATACCAGCACCAATATCGTTTGGCGGCGCTGGCGCGCGTGCCAGACCCGCAGTCCCACGCTCGCCGCCACGACCGGCAGGAAAGCCAGGTCCAATACGGTGGCGAGCACAGGGAAGTCGGTGCCGAACGCCATGCCCAGCCGCCCGGCGAGCCATAGGCACCAAAGCCCCAGCAGACGCCAACCCGACAAGGGGCGGGTGCCGGTCCAGTTGCAGACCGCGGTCAGCAAAAAGCCGGCCACCGCCGCATTCACAAAGCCGGCCAGCATTTCATGCTGATGCCAGGCCACCGGCGCCAGCGCCAGGCCGCGCCACCCGCTGGTCCAGAGCCACAACCACGACGGGATCAGAATGGCGCCCGCCAGCGCCGAGGAAATAAAGAACAGACGGAACGGAAAGGCCAGCAGTGCCGGCAGGGGCTTATTTGTCGCCGGGTCTTGATCCATAGCCGGGCTCCAGAAGATTAAGAATGGGCGTTGTGGTGCGCCCTAAAATAGGCATATTATATACTTATTTAAAAGTGTGCTACTCGCGGATGCCAACAATCCGTCAGGCGTTTGCTGTAGGGAACCTGCGATCACGCTAAAGAGGGGTTAACCATAATGAAAGTCAGTGCCTTTATCCTGTTTGCCGCACTGTTTGTTTTTATGCCGGCACCTGCTCTGGCGGCGAGCCAGGGTTCCGGTTACATCGCGGAAATGACGTTCACACTGCGCACCGCGGTGGCGGAAGGTAAATTGGTCTATATCGGTCAGGGCGGCGACATCGACGGTAAGGTCAACCCGACGTTAGCGGTGCCGGAGAACACCCTGGTTCAGGTCAACATGCTTAACGGCGACGGGGCGCTTCACGATGTGGTCGCCGAGGCCTTTGATGCGCGCTCCGGCCGGGTCAGTGGCGAAGGTTCCAGTTCCGTTATGATCTTTCGCACCGGTAAAGCCGGTGAGTTCTTCTACTGGTGCTCGGTGCCGGGCCATCGTGCCGCCGGTATGCAAGGCCGTATTGTGGTCGGTGAACCGCGGGCCGAGGCGGGCGTGAAGAGTCTCGATCTGACCCATTCACCGGTGGATCTGCCGCCCGCCATCGGTGCCCGCAACGCACGGCACGTGAACGTAAATCTGGAAACCACCGAAAAAGTCGGCCGCCTGGCGGATGGCACGCGCTATAAATTCTGGACCTTCAACGATCAGATTCCCGGCCCTTTCGTGCGGGTACGGCAGGGCGATCGGGTGACGGTCAAATTGCATAACGATAAGACGTCCACCATGATTCACTCCGTGGATTTCCATGCCGTCACCGGCCCGGGTGGTGGCGCCGAAGTGACCCAGGTCGCCCCGGGCAACACCGAAAGTTTCACGTTCAGGGCGCTCAAGCCGGGCCTCTATGTGTATCACTGCGCCACGCCCATGGTCGCGCACCATATCACCAACGGAATGTACGGCCTGATCCTGGTGGAGCCCCCTGGCGGCCTGCCGGAGGTGGACAAGGAATTCTACGTGATGCAGGGCGAGCTCTATACCGTCGAGTCGCACGGTCAGCAGGGAGAGTTGTCGTTTTCTCTGGAAAAGATGCTCGACGAACAGCCCGAATATTACATCTTCAATGGTGCCAGTGACGCGCTCACGCGGACACACCGCATGGAGGCGCAAGTCGGCGAGACCGTGCGTATTTTCTTCGGCGTCGGCGGCCCCAACGCCACCTCTTCTTTCCACGTCATCGGTGAAATCTTCGATCGTGTCTATCACGAAGGCAGCTTGAGCAGTAAGCCGTTAAAGAATGTACAGACCACCTCCGTGGCGCCGGGAAGCGCCACCATGGTGGAATTCAAGGTCGACTATCCGGGGCGTTACCTGCTTGTCGATCATGCGTTGTCGCGGATGGAACGCGGCCTGGTCGGCTTCCTCCACGTTAGCGGCGAGCCGGACCACGACATCTTCGAGCCGCATGACTAAACCGGTGGCCCTGTGCTTTTGATTTGGAGATTTCCTTAAAGACGTTCTTGAAAAGCCCACAAACAGGCATGTAATATACCTGTTTGTGGGCGGATCTCCGCGACGCCCCAGAACGTTCTCTCGGTATCAGAACTACAGGCCGGAATGCCCATGCAAGCCACTGAAAACTATAACGATCAAATCGTCCGTCTTTTTCTGCTCGCCGCCGTCATTTGGGGTGCCATCGGCATGTCCGTTGGGGTGTTCGCCGCGGCTCAGTTGTATTGGCCGTCCCTCAACTTCGGCGTGCCCTGGCTGACGTTCAGCCGTATTCGTCCGGATCATACCTTCGGTGTTATTTTTGCGTTCGGCGGCTCCGCCCTTATCGGCACCTGCTATTACATCGTGCAGAGGACCGGCCATACACGTCTGGCGTTCGGGCGACTGGCCCGGTTCACGTTCTGGGGCTGGCAAACGGCCTGTGTGCTGGCCATGGTGACGATGCCGCTGGGCCTGACCCAGGGCAAGGAGTACGCGGAGCCGGAGTGGTGGATCGATCTCCTTATCGCGGTCACCTGGGTGTCGTTCGGGGTGGTCTTCTTCGCCACCCTGGCGCGCCGCCGCGTTCAGCATATCTATGTGGCCAACTGGTACTACGGCGCCTTCATCATTGCTGTCGGGCTGCTGCATATCGTCAACAACATGGTGATCCCGGTTTCACTGACGAAGTCCTATCCGATCTATTCGGGGGCTGTCGACGCCATGGTGCAGTGGTGGTATGGCCACAACGCCGTGGCGTTCTTCCTGACCGCCGGCTTCCTGGGCATGATGTACTACTTCGTGCCGCGCCAAGCCCGCCAGCCGCTTTGGAGTTACCGCTTTTCCATTATTAACTTCTGGGCGCTGATTTCGGTTTACATGTGGGCCGGTTCCCATCACCTGATTTATACCGCGCTGCCGGACTGGGTCCAGTCCGTGGGGGTGGCCTTTTCGCTGGTGCTGCTAATGCCCAGCTGGGGCTCCGCCGCCAATGGTTTGCTGACGTTCAACGGTTCCTGGCATCGCCTTAAAACCGATCCCGCCGCGAAATTCATGGTGCTCTCGCTGGTGTTCTACGCCGCCGCCACGTTCGAGGGCTCGATGATGGCACTTAAGTCCGTCAACAGTCTCTCTCATTATACGGACTGGACCGTGGCGCACGTTCATTCCGGCTCCCTGGGCTGGGTGGCGATGATCACCATCGGGTCCTTATATGCCATGGCGCCGCGCGCGCTGGGCAAACCGATGCATTCCCGCACGGCGATGGAGGTGCACTTCTGGCTGCACGTGGCCGGCACCCTCGTCTACATAGGGGGCATGTGGACCGCCGGCGTGATGGAAGGCCTCATGTGGCGCGAGACGCTGGCCAACGGCTCGCTGGCATACTCTTTCATGGAAAGCCTGATAGCGATCAAACCGCTCTATGTGGTGCGCTGGCTGGGCGGCCTGCTCACGCTTGCCGGCATGGGACTGATGCTGTGGAACCTCTGGCATACCGCGGATGACGCCCGGGCACATTTGATTAAGCCCATTCCCGTACCCATCCCGGAACCCACGCACGATCAAACACCCCGACCTCTGTCGGCCGCCGGTGGGAGTGCCTCATGAAGTTTCCGATTCGCTATCGCCACTTCGAGAAGATCGAAAAGCACGCCTGGCTCCTGGGCATCCTGACCGCCTTCATGGTGTCGCTGGGCGGTCTGGCGGAAATCACCCCGTTGTTCATGCAAGCCAACCGGGTGCAGCCCGCCGATAACGTCAAGCCCTACGAGCCGTTGCGCCTGGCGGGCCGTGATATCTATGTGCGCGAGGGGTGTCACGTCTGTCACTCGCAGATGATCCGCAAACTGCGTTTCGAAACACAGCGCTACGGGGCCTACTCCGTGGCTTCGGAATCGGTCTACGACCGGCCGTTCCAATGGGGTTCGAAACGCACCGGGCCCGACCTGGCCCGGGTCGGTGGTAAGTACACCGACGCCTGGCAGCGCGAGCATCTTATCGCGCCGCGCTCATTGGTTCCGGAATCCAACATGCCCGCCTACCCTTGGCTCGCCGAGGCCGATATCGACGCCGAGGATATCCAGGCCCGCATGCGTGCGCTGCGCATGCTCGGCGACCCGTACAGCGACGAGTCGATCGCCCAGGCGCCGGAAGCCCTCGAAAACAAGACCGAACTGGATGCTTTGGTGGCCTACCTGCAGGGATTGGGTCTCAATCGTCCGGCTCCCGAGGCCACCGGGGAGGAGGCAACGCCATGAATCCAATATGGGGCCACGCCATCGGCGTCATGATTCTGATCCTGATGGCGATCTTCATCGGCATCTGGATCTGGGCCTGGCGTGACCGGCATAAGCCCGTCTTTCGTCGCATGGCCGATCTGCCCATGCAGGACCCTGTGGAAGCGTTCCCGGCCCGCTCAGGGGAACCCCGGGAAACCAACAAGGGGAATGAATCATCATGAGCTTTCACTGGTCGCTCTGGATCATGTTCCTGGTGGTGCTGAATCTGGGGATCACCCTGTTTCTGTTTCTTTGGGGCACGAGGGTACATATTCCCCGCCGCGAGGACGGCACCACCGGCCACGTTTGGGCCCACGGTACACTCCGCGAGGGTGTGCGTCCGCTGCCGCGCTGGTGGTACCTGATGTCCGCCAGCACCTTCGTGATCGGCATTGGCTATCTGGTGCTTTACCCGGGGTTCGGCGCCTATGACGGTCTGTTGGACTGGAGCTCGCGGGGGCAGCTGGAGCAGGCGCAGGAGCGCAACCAGGCACTGTTGGCACCGCTGATGGAGGAAGCGCGGAACAGCGCCCCTTCGGAACTGGCCGGGCATCCCGAGGCCGTTCGCCTTGGCGGGCGGCTGTTCCAGGATAACTGCGCCGCTTGCCACGGCGTCGACGCCCGCGGCAATACCACCATTGGCGCGCCCGACCTGCTCGATGACGCCTGGGTATACGGCGGCGGCGAAGACGCCATTCTCGCCAGTATTCGCCAAGGCCGTGAAGGTGTGATGCCGGGCTGGGCGTTTCTCGGCTATGGCCGCGTTAAGAATCTGGCGCATTATGTCCGCAGCCTGTCAGGGGCGTCCCACGACCCGGCTGCCGCGAGAGTAGGGCAAAAACACTTCGCCACCTGTGTGGGTTGTCACGGGCCGGACGGCGGCGGCAACCCGGCCATGGGCGCCCCGAATCTCCGCGACGACGCCTGGCTCTATGGTGGCGAGCTGGATCAGATTATCACTTCGATCAGTCAGGGGCGGCATGGTGAAATGCCGCCCTGGGAAGCCCGCCTGGATGCGGCGCAGATCCGACTGATCACCGCCTGGATATTGGCAAATGGACAATCACCCTCATCCTGAAACGCGCTGGTACCGAGTGCCTTTGCTCTGGCTCGGCATTGCCATCTTGCTGGCCAGCCTGGCGGGCAGCGTTCATTTGATCGTGGTCAGCCAGGCCTACCGCGCCCCTGATAACGCCACTGACGAAGGCCAATCGTTCCGGGGCGTGCCGCTGACCCGCGAGCCACGGAGTGACACGGAGCGCGCGCCATGACCGCCACCTGTCACCACTGCGGCGCGCCGACGGCCGGCGAGCCGTTGACCGCCATGCTGGAAGGGGTGCCGCGACCGGTATGCTCGAGCGCCTGCCAAAGCACGGCGGAGTGGATCGATGGGCGCGGCCTGACGGACTATTACCGGCTGCGCCGCGGCCCCTCGCACAAGCCTGATGCCGACGCCGGGGCCGACACCGAAGCCTGGCGGGACCCGGGTTTGGCGCGTCATGTGTTGCGGCCGCTTTCCGACAAGCGCAGTGAAGTGTGCCTATTAGTGGATGGTATCCGTTGCGGTGGTTGCGCCTGGCTGATCGAACGGACCCTGATGGGGCTCCCGGGCGTTCAGAGTGTGCAGGTCAACGCGATGACCCGGCGCACCCGCATCGTCTTTGAGCCGCAACGGACGCCGCTGCCCCGGCTGCTGGAAGCCCTGGCCAGCGCCGGCTATCAACCCCGACCCCTGGACGCGCGGGCCCTGGACGATGCACGCCGTGACGAATCCCGGCAACTGCTCAAACGGCTGCTGGTCGCCGGCTTCGGCATGATGCAGGCGATGATGTTCGCCCTGGTGCTTTATCTGGGCCCCGACAATGAGATACAGGGGGCGACGTTGGCCTTGTTCCGCTGGCTGGGCTTCCTGGTGGCGTCGCCGGTGGTGCTGTATTCGGCGCGCCCGTTCTTCGCCGGCGCGCTGCAAGCCTGGCGCGGTCGCCATCTCAATATGGACGTGCCGATCGCGCTGGCCATCGCGGTGATCTACAGCGCCAGTTTTATTCAATGCCTGCTCGGCGGCGCGGAGGTTTACTTCGACTCGGTGACGATGCTGATTTTCTTCCTGCTCACCGGACGCTATCTGGAAATGCGCGCCCGGCACCGGGCCCTGGATCACACCGATGCGCTGGCGCGCCTTACCCCGAGCTGGGCCGAAAAACTCGACGGCAACGACCAGCCCCAACGGGTGGCGCTGAGCGAACTGGCCCCCGGCGACCGGGTTCGAGTGCGCGACGGGGGTTCGATACCGGCGGACGGCGTGCTTCTCGACAGCCGCGCGCGGATTGACGAGTCGCTGCTGTCCGGCGAATCCCGGCCGGTGGAAAAACGCGCCGGCGACAACGTCATCGCCGGCAGCGTGGTGCAGGGCCAGGCGATCCTTCTTCAGGTCACGCATTGCGGTGAAGACACCTTCCTCGCCAACCTCGCCGGGCTTGCCACCCGCGCTCAAACCGAACGCCCCCGGCTGGCCCGCGCCGGCGAGAAAACCGCGTCGCGATTCGTACTGCGGGTGCTGGGGCTCACCGCGCTGACCGCAATGGTCTGGGCGACCCTGGACCCGAGCCGTCTGCTGGACGCCTGTCTGGCGGTGCTGGTGGTGTCCTGCCCGTGCGCCTTCGCGCTCGCCGTCCCCGCCGCCATCACGCGCAGCCTTTCGGTGCTGGCGCGGCAAGGCGTTCTGGTACTGCGGCCCGATGGACTGGAAATACTGGCCGGTGTCGACCGCGCCGTTTTCGATAAAACCGGCACGCTCACCGAGCCCTCCGTTTCCGTGACCGCGGTGGACGATTCGATCGATGCCGACACCGCACTGCTGTGGGCGGCGAGCCTTTCCGACACCAGTGAGCACCCGCTGTCACGGGCTTTCGCCAACGGCAATGCCCGCACTCTGTTGCCCACCCAGCACGCCCGGGTGCTGCCCGGCCTGGGTATCACCGGCACCGTGGCGGGCCGCGCCCTGCGCCTCGGGCGGGGCGACTTCGCCACCGGCGGTGGCGAAGGGGAAGACGATCTGGTTCTCGCCGACGACGGGCGCGTCCTCGCCCGTTTTCAGGTCCACGAAAAAATGCGCGCCGACGCCCGTGAACTGATTGATTGGCTGGCCGCGCAGGGCATTGAAAGTGAAATACTCAGTGGCGACGCCCAGGCGCGGGTCGCCGAAGTGGCTTCGCAGCTGGGCGTTTCCGCCTGGCGGGGGCGCTGCCTGCCCGCCGACAAGCTGGCGCGCATCGGCGAGCTGCGTCGCGCCGGCCATCGCGTGCTGGTGGTGGGCGACGGCAGCAACGACGCCCCGGTGCTGGCCGGCGCCGATGTGTCCATCGCGCTGTCGTCCGGCAGCGACCTGGCCCAGGCGCAGGCCGACATCGTCCTGTGTTCAGGCCGTTTGGTCGCCATCGCCGAAAGCCGGGCCGTGGCCCGCGCCACCTTGCGGGTGCTGGCCCAGAACCAGCGCTGGGCGTTAAGCTACAACCTGTGCGCCATGCCGCTCGCGGCCATGGGCTGGGTGCCGCCCTGGCTGGCCGCCATCGGCATGTCCACCAGCTCCCTGGTGGTGGTTCTCAATGCCCTGCGCATTGATCGCAAGCGCACCACCACGGACCCGGTTCCGGTGTCCCCGGAAGGAGCCCGCGTATGAACATCATCCTGGTCATGATTCCTCTCTCCCTGTTGATTCTGGCAGGTGCCGTGGCGATGTTCTTTTGGGCGGTAAACCACGATCAGTTCGAGGACCTGGACAGTCCCGGTCTTTTGCCGCTGGCTGACGATCCGGAAGAAGCCGCAGTGGCTGGCGGTGAGCGCCAAGAGCCGGATGCGACGGATCTATAACGGACCAGACACGGGATTGATGTCCGCCACCACGCCGAGCAGTTCTAGGACCGATCCGGGGAGAATTTCAAATAGCGCCGTGCCAGGGCGGCGCCGACCAGAATCTGGATCTGGTTGTAGCAGATGATCGGCAGAATGATCATGCCGAACCCGGGATGGCCGGCAAACAGGACCTTGGCCATCGGCAGTCCCGACGCCAGGCTCTTTTTCGAGCCACAAAAGACCGCGGCGATTTCATCGGCCCGGTTAAAGCCGGCGCGCCGCGACAGCCAGGTAGTGAGCGCCAGCAGTATCACCAGCAACAGCAGACACAGCGCCACGGCCAGCACGATGGCCGTCACCGGCAGTTGCTGCCACAGACCGCTTGCCACCGATTGGGAGAACGCCGCATAGACGATCAGCAGAATAACGCCCTGATCGTAGCGGGCGGAAAAGCCGGGATGCCGGTCCAGCCAGGGACCGAGCCAGCGGCGCAGCCCATGGCCGAGGGCAAAAGGCAGCAATAACTGAAGGACGATATCCCTGAGCGCTTGCAGGGTATCGAAGCCGCCGTCGCCGGTGGTGCTCACCAGTAACATCAACAAGAACGGGGTGAGCATCATGCCGAACACGTTGGAAGCCGCGGCGCTGCAGATGGCGGCGGGCACGTTGCCCCGGGCCATGGCGGTAAAGGCGATCGACGAAGACACCGCCGACGGCAATACGCCCAGGTAAAGAAACCCCAGGGCCAGGTCCTCGGGGATCCAGCGCGGCGCCAGGCCGTCGATCGGCAGGACCAGGAGCGGAAACAGCAGAAACGTCAGCGCGGCGATAAACAGATGCAGCCGCCAATGCGTGGCGCCGGCGCGGATCTGGTCCCGCGACAGGGCCGCGCCGTGGATAAAGAACAGCACCGCTACCGCCAGGGTGCCGAGCAGCCCCAGCCACTCCGCCGCCGTGCCTTGCGCGGGGCGCAGCGACGCGGCCGCGATGGCCGCCAGAAGCACCAGGGTGAACGGGTCGGGACGCAGGCGCATCAGTGCGCGTCCAGTGCGCGCAACGCCGGTGTCAGCATGGTGCGGGTCGCTTTGGCGGCGGCCTCGGCGTCGCCCAGTTCAAGCGTGCCCAGCAGTACGGCGTGGTCGGCGTGGTCCGGCTCGGGTAATTCCGCGTCGCGTTCGGTCCGTTCGATGGTTTCTGTTACCGCGTCGCTGAAATACTCGTACAAAGCGCTTAACGCGGGATTGTGGGCGGCGTTGATGATGGCGTTATGGAACCGCCGGTCATGATGAATGCGGGCTTCAAGGTCGTCACCCGCCTGCTGGCGCGCCTGAAGGGCCTCGCGCATTGCCTGGAGGTCGGCTTCGTCCCGGCGCTCCGCGGCCAGACGCGCCGCTTCACTTTCCAGGGCAATCCGCATTTCCAATTGATCGCGCAGGGTGGTGCGGCGCAGCCGCCGTAGCGACTCCGCCGGATCCAGGCGGCGCAGCACATAGGTGCCGTCCCCCTGGCGGGTTTCCAACAAGCCCACATGCACCAGCACCCGCACTGCTTCGCGCACGGTGTTCCGGCCCACGCCCAGGTCCTCGGCCAGTGCCGATTCCACTGGTAATCGGCAGCCCACCGGCCATTCGCCGGATTCCACCGCCTGACGCAGGTGATCAATGGCGCCGTCCACCAGGGACCGCCGGGGCAAAGTGTTTGTGTTCATAGAATTGATCCCATGAATTTTCGTGGGATCATCCTATGAATTGATTGCGGGCGCAAGCGGCGTGGTCAGGCGACGCTGATCAGCGTCAACCGCAGAACCTTCCCCTTGCTGGGCCAGTCGATGCTGGCGCCCACGGATAAACCAAGCAGTGCCGCGCCCACCGGGCTCAGGATGGAAAGCCGGTCCGGGCCTTCGCTCACTTCGTCCGGCATCACCAGCATAAGGCGGTGCTCCCGGCCGTTATCCTGATTCTTGAAATAGGCCCAGCGGTGCAGCGTCACCACGTCGTCGGGCATCTCTTTCAGGGGGCGGCACTCGGCCCGGTCCAGTTCTTCGTAAAGCCGAGCGACCACCTCAGGGTCTTCTTGATGGCGCTCAAGAAGTGCGTAAAGCCTATCCCGATCGAGGGTGGAAATAACAATAGGGGGCAAGTCGGCCATGCCAGTTTCTCCAATGGAAGTGCAGAAGATTGTGTGTGTCCCCGGCGGCGCCGAACCCCCGGGGACGTTCCATTGGGGTGCGGCGTCAGAAATGGAAGGCGAGCGCAGCTGCCGACCGTCGGACAGCGCCGACAGCCGGTTTCAGTGAGAGACTTTCTGGTGGCGCCGTCCGGCGCGCAGGTTCAAGAGAGCTGTTCATTCCGATACCCTAGCACCCCTGCCAATTTTTGCCAGGGGTTATTTTCGGTCCGGGGAGGCCTGCTCCCTGTCTCCAGGGAGGAACCACGCGGTATAGTGTTTTTGTCGATGGGCAAGGGGGACGACTTTGGTGGACGCTGGCGTCTTGCCGAGTAGCTATCCGGTCTCTGCGTTTTCCCAGACCGGGTACAGTGGCGGTGGAAAAGCGATGATTGCTGCCTATGAAGAACAGCACCTCGGAGGGGCTGTGGCCGCCTGCCGCACCTATGCACTGGGAATGGACCATAAGCATCTTCCGGAGATGAAAAAGTATACCGGATTGGACTATTATCCAGCTTTCGTCCCGTCCGTGGGTGGTTTTTTTAAAGGTCTTTCGGTTTCGGTGCCGCTGCAAGTTGCCTGTTTGCCACCCGGAGCCACACCGAAGCGCTTGCACGAAGTATTAACCGCGCGGTATCAAGACGAGCCGTTCGTCCGTGTGATGCTGCAGGACAGTGCCATCAACCTTGAGGCCGATTTTTTCGATCCACGAGGTAGCAATGGGACCAACCGAGTGGATCTATTCGTCTTTGGCAATGAGGAGCGGTGCTGTCTGATCGCGCGGCTCGATAATCTCGGAAAAGGCGCGGCCGGCGCGGCGGTCCAAAACATGAATATTCATCTCGGTATTGAGGAGGGAGTGGGCCTTCCCGCGGGGTGAGACTTCTAGGGATTCAGTATGAGTAATTTCTCAGATATTTTGGTGGGTTTGCAGCAGAGCAGTCCTGCGCAAACGGAGTTCTATCAGGCGGTGGAAGAAGTGCTGGAAGCACTGACTCCGGTGCTGGAGGCCGAGCCTCGTTATCGTGACGAAGGTGTGGTGGAACGGCTATTGGAGCCCGAGCGACAGATTTTCTTCCGTGTCGCCTGGGTAGATGACAACGGCCGTGTACGCGTCAACAAAGGCTATCGCGTACAATTCAATTCCGCGCTGGGTCCGTATAAGGGTGGCTTAAGATTCCACCCGAGCGTAAACGGCAGCATTATCAAGTTCCTGGGCTTTGAGCAGATTTTCAAAAATGCTCTGACCGGTTTACCGCTAGGCGGCGGTAAGGGCGGGTCTGATTTTGATCCCAAAGGTCGTTCGCAGGGCGAAGTAATGCGTTTTTGTCAGGCGTTCATGACAGCGCTTTACCGTCACATAGGTGCCACTGTTGATGTGCCTGCCGGAGACATTGGTGTCGGTCATCGAGAAATTGGCTACCTTTACGGCCAGTATCGGCGCTTAAGTGGCCGCTTCGAGGGGGTATTGACGGGTAAATCAGTGGGCTGGGGCGGATCGTTGGGCCGCAAGGAGGCCACCGGGTACGGTTGTGTTTACTTTGCCGAGAATATGCTCGCTGAACGCGGTGAGTCGATAGCCGGTAAAACCTGCTTGGTCTCCGGCGCCGGCAATGTCGCGATATATACCATGGAGAAGCTTACCGAACTGGGGGCCCGGCCGGTTACGTGCTCGGATTCCACGGGTACGCTTGTGCACCATGCGGGGCTGGACGTCCCTCTTTTGAAGTCCATCAAAGAGCGTGATCGTGGCGCTTTGTCTGTCTATCTCGAAACGCACCGGGATGCGCATTTCATCCCTGCAAGCGACTACCCACAGGGACGATCCGCAGTGTGGTGCGAGAGTGCCGATCTTGCTTTCCCTTGCGCCACCCAGAACGAGCTGTCCGGATCCGACGCTGAAGCATTAGTCGCCAATGGCGTAATCTGTGTCTCCGAAGGCGCTAACATGCCTTGTACGCGCGACGCCGTATCCGTATTTCTGAAATCAGGCATCAGCTATGGCCCCGGAAAAGCCGCCAACGCAGGGGGTGTCGCCGTCAGCCAGCTAGAGATGCAACAAAACGCGGCCATGGCGAGTTGGTCGGCGGAGCGGGTGGATACAGCGCTCAGAACCATCATGTACGATATTCATCAAAGTGCGAGTCACACGGCCAGGGAGTTCGGAGTACAAGGTAACTTGGTACTTGGTGCGAATATCGCTGGATTCAGACGTGTGGCGGACGCAATGATTGAACAGGGAGTTTACTGACGTCTATTTCCGGGTCTTGGCTTGCTTTATTTTATAGGTGAGCTATGGTCTGGTCTCTATTGGTTGATGTTCCTGAAGGTGCGTCGTGTCCCCCCGCTGGTTTTTAGTACTTCTCTTCCCCACCTTTCCGGTTTAAGCCGGGCGGACGTCTGTCCGTCCGGCTACTTCATGTAACCCTTTTCTGATTTCTGTTTAGGAGATGCAGCCATGGCGCTCGGGCATTCGCACCGGCGTTGGCGTGGTCTTTCAGAGGCCGCGCGAAAATATCTTTCGATCCGTTCCTGGTGTCACCCCTTACGTCCGCACACTCTAGCCGCCCTTTTTGAGCGTATGGAGCGGCGTAAGTTGGGTGATAAAAAGCCAGCGTCCGCGGGTATTGATAGTCGGGTATGGCTATTAGATCTTGATTATAGGGGCGAAGTGGATTTCGTGCTTGTGGATCCGGGGAGAGCCTGCCCCGAGCGCCGTATCATTTCCATTCTCTCGCCGTTCGGTGAGGCGCTGTTCGGAGCCAGAGTCGGTGACGTCGTGCACCCCCGGTTTCTGGGTCATGAATACAGCGTGTTGATTACCAAAATTGAGTCATGTACCGAGGATGATCAATCATGAGCAAAGAGAAAGAAAAGAAAAAGGCCAAACGGAGCTTAAAAGAGAAGCGCCGAGATAAAAAAAACGGAAAACCATAATCGGAAAGAGGGGCGCTGGGCGCCCCTCGTCTGCCACTGCCTACGACTTATTCTGAATATACATCTTCAGCGCCACCGCGTTGTTGTGCGCTTCGTCCTTGGCGGCGTAGAGTAGCGTCAGCGTGCCGCCATCAACGCTTTTCAGAACAGATTCGACGGCTTCGTGCTGGTGCGCCAGTTCGGCGTGGAATTTCTGGTAGAAGGCCGCCCAGCGCTTGGGGTCATGGTTGAACCATTTTCTCAGTTCGCTGGACGGCGACAGTTCCTTGCGCCATTCATCGGCTTGCAGGTCTTCCTTTTTGATGCCGCGCGGCC
>DASUNW010000129.1:0-3248 GCA_036276955.1 Alcanivorax sp.
GCGGGTGACGATGGCCTCGCACAGCCAGTCCACGGCGCGCTCCTCACTCATCGCCGGCACGTAGCGGTAAATGGCGGTGGGCGCGATCATCGGCGTACGCACCAGCGGATAGTTCATCAGGGTGAATTCCACGCCGGTGTGTACCAGCTCGTTCTGGGCCGCCAGGGTCCAGCCTTCCAGCGCCGACTTGGAGCCCAGGTAGGCGGAAAAGCGCGCCGGCGCGCTCTGTACGCCCATGGTCGAGACATTGATGATATGGCCCTCACCGTGAGCCTGCATGGCCGGGATCAGGTTCATTGCCAGGCGGATGGCGCCGAAGTAATTCAGCTGCATGGTGCGCTGATAATCGTGGAAGCGGTCCAGGCTGTGCATGACCGAGCGGCGAATGGAGCGGCCGGCGTTGTTGACCAGAATATCCACCCGACCGTGTTCCGCGACGGCCTGCTCGCAAAGCCGGTCGCAGCTCTCCAGGTCGGTGAGATCGCAACGGTAGGCGTGGGCCCGCCCCCCGGCGGCGTGGATCTCTTCCAGGGTGCTCTGCAGCTTCTCCATGGAGCGCGCCACCAGCAAGACAGTAGCGCCGGCCCGGGCCAGGCGGTGGCTGAGCCCGGCGCCGATGCCGGAACTGGCGCCGGTGATCATCACCACCTTGCCGGTCACGCGGCGATGCAGGGCCGCCCGCGGCGACAGGCGCTGCCGCCAGCGCCAGCCGGCGGCGGCTGAAATGCGTTTAACATGCGGTCGGAGAGCCGGCCGCTGCCATTCGATGTGGTTCATGGAGGTACCCCAACCCGGTGGAAGACCTCCCAAGAGTGCATTCAAACAAGCGTTTGATCAATGGCCGTCGATTTAATTCGCGCCGGCCTTGCCGGTTTACCAGTGAATGCCTTTGAACAGCCGCGAGAAGGCGGCCTGTTCGCGGCTGATCTTCTTCGGCGTTTTTTCCTTGCCGCCCATGGCGGCGGCGGAATCCGAGAAGATCTTGTAGCCGGTGTTCATGATCGTCTCGGTGACCTTGGGCGTCAGGAAGTGCATCACCTGGCCCATGATGCCAAGGCTGGTGGCGATGCGCTTGGGGCGCCGCACGATGGCGTCGCAGATCATGTCCGCCGCCTGGTTGGGGCTGATGGTCGGCACATGGTTGTAGAGCTTGGTGGGCGCGATCATCGGCGTGCGCACCAGCGGCATGTTGATGGTGGTGAAATGGATACCGAGATGCGCCATTTCGCTGGCGGCGCAGCGGGTGAAGGAATCCAGCGCCGCCTTGGACGCCACATAGGCGGAGAAACGCGGTGCGTTGGTCAGCACGCCGATACTGGAGATGTTAATGACGTGGCCGAAGCCACGCTCGATCATGCCGGGCATCAGCCGCATGATCAGCCGGAGCGAACCGAAATAGTTGAGTTGCATGGTGCGCTCGAAATCATGGAAGCGCTGGAAGGAGTGCACCACCGAGCGCCGGATGGAGTGGCCGGCGTTGTTGACCAGAATATCCACCCGGCCGTAATCGGCCAGCACCTGCTCCACCAGTTGGTCCACCGCTTCCAGGTTGGACACATCGCAACGGTAGGCGCGGGCGTTGCCGCCCACCTGCTTGATCTCGTGGAGGGTTTCTTCCAGCTTTTCCGGGGTGCGGGCCACCACCAGCACGGTGGCGCCGGCACGCGCCAGCTTGAGGGCGGAGGCCTTGCCGATCCCGGAGGTGGCGCCGGTGATCATCACGATCTTGTCCTCGGCGCGCTCCGGCAGGGACGGCAGCGGCTGCAGCTCATCCTCGCGCTCGTCGCGGTCCGGGTCCAGGTGGTTTTCCCAGAAGTCCCACAGCTGCTGTACATAGCTTTCCAACTCCGGCACTTCGATGCCGCTGCCTGCCAGCGCGGCGGCGGCGCGGCTGTTGTCGTACTCGGTGGGGAAGGTCAGAAATTTGATCAGCGACGGCGGGATGTCCAGATTTTCCATCGCCTGATTGATCAACAATCGGGGCGTCAGCGCGCTGACCCCCCGGCGTACGAAACCGGGCACCGCGTCGAACATGCGCTGGTCGACCCGCACCGGCATGCGCGGTGCCTGGGCGGCACTGGCGATGATGTCCATCACTTCGCCCAGGTTGTAGCTACGGTCCGCGGTGAGATGGAAGCACTGACCGTCGCCTTCTTCCTGGTGGGCAATGTGATCCAGCGCATCGGCAACGAAATCCACCGGCACGATATTGAAGTGGCCGCTTTCCACGCCGATCAGGGGAATCCAGTTGGGCAGGAAATCCTTGAGCTTCTGGATCAGCTTGAAGAAATAGTAGGGGCCGTCGATTTTGTCCATCTCGCCGGTCTGCGAGTGGCCAACCACCAGTGACGGCCGGTAAATCCGCCACGGGATGCGGCTTTCCTGACGCACCAGGGCTTCCGACTCGTGTTTGGTGAGCAGGTAGGGGTCGTTCAGCTCGCCGGCTTCTTCGAACATGTCCTCGCTGAAGGTGCCTTCATAGAGCCCGGCGGCGGCCACGGAAGACACGTGGTGAAACGCCTTGGCGTTGACTTTCTCGGCCAGTTTCAGCGTTTGCCGGGTGCCTTCGATATTGATGTAGCGCTGGGTATTTTCATCGGCGCTGAGGTCGTAGATCGCGGCCAGATGAAAGAAGTGGTCCACCTGGCCCACCAGGTCATCCTGATCACGCTTGCTGACGCCGAGAAGTTTCTTGGTCAGGTCCCCGGTGATCGGCACCAGGCGGCTTTCTTCCACGCACAGCCGCCGGCGCATGGCATCCAGCTTGTATTCGGAGCCGGGCCGCACCAAGGCGAATACCCGGGCGCCTTCGCGTTTGAGCAAACGCGCCACCAAGAAGCGGCCAATGAAACCGGTCGCGCCGGTAACGAAGTAATTCATGCGAAAACCCCTTTTCTGTCATCTCTGATGGATACGGCCGGGCCGGTACCTGGTGTTGTTGTTGATCTGGCGAGCTTCCGATAATGCAACGCCGCCGGCCCAAGGGCCAGTGTTAGGCTCCGGCGCGCGGCTTACAAGGTTGTAGCCCGGAAGGATCGAAATTCATCGCCGCAGGCGCTAGGATGGAATGCTATTCCATAATTAGAAGGTAGGTTCATGAGCGCTGAAACCCAGTCCCTGGCCGACGCCCTCCGTTCGCGTCGCTCGGTGCGCGGCTTCCTGGATAAGCCGGTGCCTGAAGAAACCCTCAAGCAGATCTTCGAACTCGCCCAGCTGGCGCCGTCCAACTGCAACATTCAGCCCTGGAA
>DASUNW010000130.1:0-5356 GCA_036276955.1 Alcanivorax sp.
AACAAAAACTTTCTTATTGTCCGAAGCCAGCTTGACTGGCGGAGCTTCTTTTTTTGACTCTTTAGAGACAGAGCCACTCACTTCCTTTATTAAACTGCGCGTCAGGTCAGTTGTGTACCCATCACCACTGATGACATCGTCGATAGATAGAAACACAATGAAATTGGGGGGAATGTTGCTGTTCGCAAAATCAACGGTTCCTGAAGCATCTCTCTCTGTTTCCTTGATCTTAAGCGAGCGTATATTACTAAATTCAAGGTATGCGCCATCAACTAGAATTTCATTTTTTAGAACGTAAGGCCGAACCACCTCATTCTTAATTTCTTCAAGGTCCGTACGATCACATTCAATAACCTTAATAAATTTCCCTTTTTCATCCTTGTCATTAGTTTCAACAACAATATGGAAAAATCTCATAATATCCCTTTAGTTATCTAGCAAAGACTTCCGCAGCGCAGAAACATAACGGCAGCGATAAGCGGCGGCCAGCGCGCGCAGCGAACTGGCCGTAGGCCGAAGCGAACTTAATCGCCGTGTTAGGGAAGATTCGACAGAAGTTCACGAATGAGTCTCCTTTCTTGTCTCTTCGAACAGCCCCAGCTGTCTTAGCGTTATTTCAATCGCTTCTATCGCATCTGAGACTGAGCAATGAAATACTTCCCCAAACGAGGCTTGCTCATCTAGCCGGTCCGCTAGGAGCTTGTGCGAGGCAAGCTCCACCTTCTCCGCACAATTGGTGTGAAATGTGACACGTAGTTGCCAAGCTCCAATTGGACGTTCTCTGTATCGATAAAACTTGATTCGCTTTTCAAGGGTTTTGACTTTTCGTGTAACAGAACCCTTCTCGCTACCAAGAAGCGTATCGAGACTTGCCTTTATCTCCTCCATGTACGCCTCGGCAAGGGCAGCATCATTTTCAAGCGGTAACGCCTTGCCTCCGGGACAACGTCTACCACTTACGACGTGTTGAGGAACTTGAGCCGATGCCCTAACTAAACGTCCTCCGCAAATCTGACACGTGACCTTTCGTTGAAGCCACATGTCATTTACGTCCTCTAATCGACCGACAGCGTTGTTGATAGTCATACCAACTTTTACCCGCTGCGCCTCCGGATTCTCAAGCACATATATAGTGCCGTACATGTGGCGGAAGTCGACCATCTCGTACTGCCTAACAGGTATTAGAACTCCGGCGCGAATATCCAATGAACGCGTCTGC
Source organism: Alcanivorax sp. (assembly GCA_036276955.1). Classification (GTDB taxonomy): domain Bacteria; phylum Pseudomonadota; class Gammaproteobacteria; order Pseudomonadales; family Alcanivoracaceae; genus Alloalcanivorax. The sequence continues at coordinate 1,220 of DASUNW010000130.1, forward strand.
GTCATATCACTCTTCTTGAATTCCCCTAGCGCAAAATAAAACCAGAAAAGTCAGCCACTTACAAACTCAGCGCACAGGCCTCTCCCTGATATCTTGACCACTTCACTCTCCAAAAAAACAAAAAGGCCGCCAACGCCCAAGCGCCAACAGCCTTTTAAGTAAGCCCTTACTAATTCCCCAAATCAGATAAATCGCAGATCAGCCAACCACTCTGCGACAAGGCCGGTTAACCACCCTCCCCCGGCAACGGCAACCCAGCAATTCGCCCAGCCTCCCCCGGCGGCACCCCCAGCGCCTGCAGCACCATCTCCGCCGCAATACGGTCGGCGTGTTCCACTTCGCCGTCTTCCACCAGCAGGTTCATGGCGCCCAGGGTGGCGGAGATGACCATGCTCATGGCCATTTCTTCGTGGGCGTAGTGGAAGTCGCCTTGGCGGCGGCCGGCTTGGAGGTCGGCGCGGAGGTAGGTGGCGAGGGTGGAGCGCATGCCTTCGGCGTAGCGGACCACGGTGATGAGGGCGCGGGTCCAGTCCGGGTCGGTGCGCGCTTTGTTCATGAAGGTGCGCACGGCGATGCTGAGGCGTTCGGCGCCGCTGTCGACGGCTTCGCTGACGGTGAGGATCTGTTCGGAGAGTTGGACGGCCAGTTCCAAGCCGACGGCTTCGAGCACTTGTTCGCGGGAGCGGAAGTAGTTGTAGACGGTGCCGTTGGAGACGCCGGCTTCTTCGGCCAGGGTGTTGAGGGCCAGGTCGCCGACGCCGGCGCGGGCGTAAATGCGCAGGGCGGCATCCAGCAGTTGCCGCCGGGTGCGGGCTTTCTTTTTGTGGCCCCGGGTCAGCGTGCTGGCCGGGGCTTTTCGGGTGCCGGGCGTCGCTTTTTTTGCCATGAGACCGTTCCAACCGTGGGCTTGGGTGGCGTCATGATACTGGGAAAAGCTCAATATTGAGAGTCCTTCATCATAAGCGCCTTTAGGCAGCCGTTAGCGCCTTAAGGCAGTCCTCGACAATGCGTTCCGCGTGGCGGGCCGGGCCGTCGTGGAGGATGACGCGGTCCGGGCGGCACACCACCAAGGTGCCCCGGGAAGGGCCGTTGGCCAGGCAGTCCGAAAGGTCCTCGGCGAAGGCGGTGCCGGTGCCCGGGTGCTGGCCGCGCAGGCCCACCTGCAGGAAGGCGCCGCCATGGGCTTGCCAGCGGGCTTGCGAGGCATCATCGAGACATTCGCGGGGATCAACGCCGAAGCCGATCAGGGTGAGGTGGTCGCCGAGCACGTCGTCGCTGGGGCGGATGTGGCCGTCGTGGCGGACCAGGCCCTGGGGCAGCAGAGCGCCGCGGGTGACGCCCTTGCGGCCGCGGCCTTTGATCAGAAAGCCGTCGCGGAAGCGGTTGGGCGGTTTGATTTCCAGTTCCTCGAGCTGGCGGCGCAACAACGGCACCAGGCGGCCCAGGCGCATGGCGCCGTGCACCGTGATCGCCTTGAAGCGGCTGCGGGGCATGACCAAGCTGCCCATAAGCTTGGCCAGGCCGATCATCTTCTTGGCGTGGGGGCGGCGTTCCCGGTCGTAGCTGTCGAGCAGGGCCGGGGCGGCCCGGTCTTTGACCACCCAGGCCAGCTTCCAGCCCAGGTTGGCCACGTCCCGCAGGCCGGCCACCAGGCCCTGGCCGACGAAGGGCGGCGTGATGTGGGCGGCGTCGCCGGCGAGGAACACCCGGCCCTGCTGGAAGGTGGCGCAGCAGCGGGCGTGGAAGCGGTATACCGCCTTGCGCTCCACCACCAGGTCCTCCGGGGCGACCCAGGGCGCCAGCAGTTCGGCGACTTTTTCGGGGCGCTCCATCTCTTCGTGGGTTTCGCCGGGCTGGAGCATGAACTCCCAGCGTTCGCGGCCGCCGGGGGCGGGCATGTGCGGGGTGGGACGCCGGGTGTCGCAGAGAAATTCCACGTGGTCGATGGCTTTGCCTTCGCGGGCCTTGGCGTCGACGATCAGCCAGTCCTCGGGGTAGGTCTCGCCCTGGAAGTCCTGGCCGATCAGGCCACGGACGGTCGAGCTGGCGCCGTCCGCGCCCACCAGGTAGCGCGCGGTGACCTCATGGCGGTGGCCGTCGCGGTCCTTGAGGTGGGCCGTCACGCCGGAGTCGGACTGGCTGAGATCCACCAGCTCATACCCATCGCGGAAGGTCACGTGGGGATAGGCGGCCACCTGCCGCCGCAGGGCCCGCTCCAGGTCCGGCTGATAGAACGTCGCCAGCTTGGGGTGGCCATCGATGGTGCCGGAGGTGTTGGCGCGGCCGAACTCACCGAGGTAGGGGCAGTGCATCTTCACTTCCGGGATGGCGATGCGCTCGAAGGCGTCTTCGCTCAGCCCGGCCATTTGCAGAACGCGCAGGGCCTCGTTGTCCAGGGCGATAGCGCGGGGCGCCAGCAACACCTCCGCCACCCGATCGACCACCAGGGTGGTCACGCCGTAGCGGCCCAGTAGCGCGCAGAGCGCGGCGCCCACCGGCCCGCAGCCGATCACCAGCACGTCCGTGGTCCGGGGCAGAGCCTTTTTATTCGTCATCGCTATCTCACCCATTCGCAATAAGAAGGGCAGCCCGGCTACCTGGCCGGCCATCCACCCTGGGGAGCGGTCTTTTTATCTTGTATTGACATTTATTTCAATATTGAATCTAATCTCAATTATTAGAGCCAGCAAGTCGCCGGCCATCAATGACAAAAACGAAAGAGGTGCGTCATGACCTTCGCAGCCCAGCCCCTACGCGAACTGACGGCGGAGGAGATCCGTGCGTTTCAGGAAGACGGCGTCGTCATGCTCAAGCAGGTTCTGGCGCCGAACTGGATGGCCATGGTGGAGGCCGGCATCGAGGAGGCACGGCGGGAAAGCTCGCTGCTGGGCCGGTTTATGTCGCGCAAGGTCGAGGGCTACCAGATGGACATTTTTCTGTGGAAGCGCATCGATATTCTCCGCGACCTGATCTATTACAGCCCGTGTGCGCACCTGGCGCGGCAGTTGATGGGCTCCGAGGAGGTGCGTTTCTTCTACGACCAGATGTTCGTCAAGGAACCGGGCACCGACGCGCCCACGCCCTGGCATCAGGACCTCAGCTTCTGGCCGATCCGCGGCGAGCAAATCTGTTCGTTCTGGATTCCCTGCGACCCGGTGAACCGGGACAACAGCGGCTTGCTCTATGTGCGCGGCTCGCACCGCTGGTCACAGCGTTTTAAAGCCATTTCGCCGGACTATGTCGCCAGCATCATCGACGAGGACATGGAAGACATTCCCGATATCAACGCCAACCCGGACCAATACGATCTGGTCGACTGGGACATGGAACCGGGGGACATTCTTGCCTTCCATCCGCTGACCCTGCACGGCTCCTACGGCAACGCGTCACGCACACGCCGCCGGCGCGCGCTGGCGCTGCGCTGGACCGGCGATGACGTGGTCTATACGCCGTCGAGCAAACGGATGCCGATTCATTACAAGCACGATTCGGCACCGGGCGGACCGCTCCGTGGCGCCGCCTTCCCGCGCATTCTGCCCGAGCCGGCCCCACGGGAGCGGGCGGCTCGGTTGCAGGCGGAACGGGCCGACGTCGGCAAGCTGCTGAGCTCGGGCTTTCACAACGCGATGGCGGCCGCGCGCCAGACGTTGCGCGCCAAGAAGACGCCCACGCCGAAACAAACCTGGACGAGGTAAACGCCATGGCCGAACTGACCACCCCCCAACCGGCGCGGCATCCGTCGCCGACGGTGAAGGCGCGCAAGCTGGCCTACCTGCTGTTCGAGCGTCCCGATCTGGAGAAAGCCGAGCGCTTCCTCAACGACTTTGGCCTGCACACGGTGTCCCGCTCGTCAGAAGCGCTCTACCTGCGTGGCACCGCCCCCGAGCCGTTCTGCTACCGCGTGGCCAAGGGGGACGACGCGGGCTTTGTCGGGATCGGTTTCGAGGTGGGCACGCGCCAGGACCTGGAGCGGCTCAGCCGACTGCCGGACGCATCCTCGATCCAGCCGGCGGACTACCCCGGCGGTGGAGAACGAATGTGCCTGAAAGATCCCTCCGGCTTCACCGTGGAAGCGATCCACGGGCAAACGCCGGCCGAGCCCCTGCCCCACCGGCCGGCGCTGCCGATCAACTTCCC
>DASUNW010000131.1:0-26295 GCA_036276955.1 Alcanivorax sp.
CGTCCAGCCGGCGCAGCATGGCGGTGAGCAGGTAGCGGTTGCTGTCGTAAATCTGCCCCTCGGCGAGCGGTTCGCCGGGCTCGCGCAATTCCGAACCGGTGGACAACAGCGCCACCCGGGGCCGGCGCAGCACCTCGACGGCACTGAGCCCCAGCGACGCCAGCAAGCCCAGGTCCGACGGCCGCAGCCGGCGCCCGGCCGACAGCAGCCCGGCGCCCACGGCGATGTCCTCACCGGCGCGGCGGATATTCTCACCGGGACGCGGCGGACGCGGCGGACGCACCCGCGTGGTGCGGCCCTGCCCGCTCAGCTCGCACGCCTCCTGCATGATCACCGCGTCGCAATCGGCGGGAATCAAAGCGCCGGTCATAATGCGCACGCAATGCCCCGCCGGCAGCGCCCCCTTGAAGGGCGCCCCCGCCGTGGCGGTACCCGCCAGCGCCAGGCCACCGTCCGCCAGCGGCCAGTCGGCGCTGCGCAGGGCGTAGCCGTCCATGGCGGAATTGTCCGCCGGCGGCACCGCGCGGGGCGCGCGCAGCAGTTCGGCAAGGATCCGGTCCAGCCCGTCCCACAGCGGCACCGTTTCGGTCTCGATCACGGGGCGAACGGCGGCGAGCAGGCGGTCGCGCGCGTCTTCAAGACTGAGCATAGGGTCGCCGGTTGTTCAGGGAGACAACCCGACTTATGCATCAAGCATGCCACCCATTGGTACGCGGGGAGCGGCGGCACCATGGCGGGGCAACGGGCAGGTGCTTCGTATCCGGGCCACAACACCGCCCAGACCCTCTAGCCGTAGGTCGGGTTAGGCCGAAGGCCATAACCCGACAATCGTTGAGTGCGGGTATTCACGGCGTTCCCGGAAGGGCAGAACACAGACCCGCTTCCCCGCTGGAGAGACGCCCGCTAAAACACCATGCACAAAAAAGGGGCTGCCTTTTGGCAGCCCCTTTTCGGAATAATGGTGGGTCGTGCTGGATTCGAACCAGCGACCAATTGGTTAAAAGCCAACTGCTCTACCAACTGAGCTAACGACCCGCCGAATGAGGCGCAAATAATACGGATTTATTTCGCCGTGACAAGGCCTGGGGGGCATTTTTTTCGTTAGGGCCGGTAGATCGTCGGATCTTTGATCAAAGCCTGCTCAAAGCCTTCACGGCGCAGCCGGCAGCTGTCGCAGCGGCCGCAGGCGCGTCCTTCGGCGTCGGCCTGGTAACAGGATACGGTGAGGCTGTAGTCGAGGCCCAGCTCGGTGCCCTGGCGGATGATTTCCGCCTTGGAAAGCGCCATCAGGGGCGTGCTGATGCGCACCGGGTGCCCTTCCACGCCCGCTTTGGTGGCCAGCCCGGCCAGGTGCTGGAAGGCGTCGATGAATTCCGGCCGGCAATCCGGGTAGCCGGAGTAGTCCACCGCGTTGACGCCGATGTAGATGGCGTCGGCGCCGACCACTTCGGCCAGCCCCAGGGCCAGCGACAGGAACACGGTGTTGCGGGCCGGCACATAGGTGATCGGGATGCCCTCGCCGCCGTTCTCGGGCACGTCGATGGCGTGGTCGGTGAGCGCCGAGCCGCCGATGCCGCCCATGCCCAGCTCGATGACCCGGTGCGACTGGGCGCCCAGGGCGGCGGAGACGCGCTCGGCCGCTTGCAATTCGGAGCGGGTGCGCTGGCCGTAATCGAAGGCAATGGTGTGGCACCGGAACCCTTCGGCGCGGGCCATCGCCAGGCAGGTGGCGGAATCGAGTCCGCCGGAGAGCAGTACCACCGCGGTTTCCATCGTGTCTCCCATTACCTCGTGTTGATGTCCCGGATTAACGCCCGCGGGCGTCGTTCCAGAGCAGTTTGTGCAGTTGCAACTGGAAGCGCACCGGCAGGCGGTCGGCAAGGATCCAGTCGGCCAGGTCGCCGGGCGGCAGTTGCCCGTGCACCGGCGAGAACAGCACCTCGGAGACCCGCGCCGTGAGGTTGTGCTGGTCCAGCGTAAAGCGGGCCCAATCGTAATCGCGGCGGTCGGCGAGCACGAACTTCACCTGGTGGTGCGGGCGCAGGTGGAGAATGTTGTCCAGGCGGTTATTGTGCTGTTCGCCGGAACCTGGCGCCTTGAGGTCCATCACCACCGAAACCCGCTCGTCGACCTGGGCGATATCCATGGCGCCGCCGGTTTCCAGGCTCACCTGGTAGCCCCGGTCGCACAGTTCGGTGAGCAGCGGCAGGCAGTTGGGCTGGGCCAGCGGCTCGCCGCCGGTGACAGTGACATAGCGCGCGGAATAGCTGTCCACCTGCTCCAGGATACGTTCCAGGGCCCATTTCTCGCCGCCCTGGAAGGCGTACTCGGTGTCGCACCAGACACAGCGCTGCGGGCAGCCTGTAAGGCGCACGAATACGGTGGGCACGCCCACGCTGCGGGATTCCCCCTGCAGGGAATGGAAGATTTCGGTAATACGCAGTTCCACGACGGACGCTCTAAACGCTGAGGGGCTGAAGATGGCGCGGATTCTAACACCTTGCCGCTGCCGGGTCCGCCCCCTGCCTTTTTGGTTCAGTCGCTGTTGAGCTGCTTGAGCATGGCCTTGGCCATTTCCGCCTCGGAGACGTCGGGGAACTGCTTGATCAGCTTGTGCAGGGAGACTTCCGCTTCGCTGGTGCTGCCGGCCTTGGCCTGCAGGCTGGCCAGCTTGTACAGGCTGGTGGGCGCGCGGCTGTGGTTCGGGTAGTCGTCCACGACGGTCTGGAACTGCTTGCGGGCTTTGTCCAGCTGCGGGGTTTTCTGGTTGCTGTAGACCTCGCCCAGCCAGAAATGGGCATGGGCCCGGAACTGCCCCTGGGGGAAGTCCTTCAGGTAGGTCTCGAAGGCAGTGGCCGCGGCCTCGAAGTCGCGCTCAAGCAGTTTACCGCGAGCAGCGGTGTAGGCTTCGCGATCCGCTTCCGGGTCGGCCGGCATGCCGCTATTGCCGCCGTCGTCGCCGGCTTCGGCGTCGGTCTTGGCGGCGCTGTTCACTTGTTCGACCAGCGCGTTAATGCGGGTGTCCAGGTCCAGGTAGCGTTCTCTCTCCGCGGCTTTGAGCTGATTGAGCTCATGGCGAAGCTCTTCCACCTGACCCTGTAAATTCTGAACTTGCTTCTGGTACTGCTCCATTTCCTGCATCAGCAAGTAGATGCCCTCTTCGCCGCCACCGTTGCCGGTGGCGGACGATGAGGCCCGGTCGCCGCCGAAGCCACGCTCCTCGACGACCAGGGGGCCGGTGCTCTGTGCCTGGGCACCGAACACCGGCCCGCCAAGCAGGATAGCCAGTAAAAAGCGCTTGATTACCTGCTTGGTCCGCATGGCTTACGGACGACCGGCGGTGTAGTTAAGAACGACGCGACGGTTTTTCGCCCAGTCCATTTCGCTGTGGCCGAAAGCCGCCGGCTTCTCTTCACCGTAGGCCACGGTTTCCAGCTGAGAGGCGTTGACGCCTTGCACGCGGAGGAACTTCTGGACCGCTTCGGAACGACGCTCGGAGAGAGCCACGTTGTACTCACGGGTGCCACGCTCGTCGGCGTGACCTTCCAGACGCACCTTGGCATTCGGGTTGTCTTTCAGGTAGCTGGCGTGGGCGCGCAGGGTTTCGAAGGCGGCCGCCGGCACGGTGTTGCTGTCGAAAGCGAAGTAAATCACTTTGGTGTCGGTGGTGCCGTCATAGTTGGACGGGTGGTTATGGAAGTTTTCCGCGGTCACCGGAATGTTGCTGGTGTCCGGCTTGGACGGCGCGGGACGCTGCACGGGCTCGGCCGGGCTGCTCTGGCTGTCGGTAGGCATGGTATCGGTCGCGGAGGTGTCCTCCTCGGTGGGAGTACTGGAACACGCGGCCAGCAAGCCGGCCAGAAGCACGGCGAAAAGCGGATTAATGAATGAACGCATAGTAAAACTCCTATTGATGTCCTGTATTGGAACTCTGAGATCCGTTCAGAGGAACGGCGACCAGGCCGGTTCCCTGACTTCCCCTTCCTTCGATGGGAGCTCGACTTTCACTCTCCCGTCGATGGAGACGGCTTGCAGGACCCCTGTACCCCTGTGTTGCGTCCCGTAAATTATCATACTTCCATTGGGCGCAACACTGGGCGATTCGTCCATATCGGTCTGTGTCACAATATCGAACGTCCCGCGTTGGAGGTCCTGCACACCGACGTTGAAACTGCCGTTACGCCGGTGTACGTAAACCAGATAACGACCGTCCGGAGTCACTTCCGGGCCGGCGTTATAGTTACCTTCGAACGACACCCGGCGAACCGACTTGTCGTGCACGTTAAGTTTGTAGATTTGCGGCCCACCGGAGCGGCTGGAGGTAAACACCAGATGGTCGCCATCGGGCATCCAGGCCGGTTCAGTGTCGATGCCGTAGTGGTCGGTAAGCTGCTCCAGGTCACCGTTGTTCAGATTCAGGCTGTAAATGTCCGGGTTGCCGCCCTTGGACAGGGTTATCGCCAGCTTCTGGCCGTTCGGCGACCAGGACGGCGCGCCGTTGATGCCCTTGAATTGAGCCACTACCCGCCGTTCCGCACTGCTCAGTTCATGCACATAGATCTTGGGCAGGCCGTTCTTCTCGAAGGAAACATAAGCAATCTTGGTGCCATCCGGCGACCAGGACGGGCTCATGATCGGTTCGTTGCTGCGCAAAATGGTCTTCGCCCGGGCGCCGTCGGCGTCCGCGTACTGGAGCTGGTAAGGAAACTCCGCGCCCCGATCGAAGGTGACGTAGAGAATTTTGGTGGAAAACGCACCGGGAATGCCGGTGAGCTGTTCATAGATGCGGTCGGAAATAGCGTGCGCCACGTCACGTAATTGAGACCGGGGCGGCCGATAGGTTTCCGACAGCAACTCCTTGCCCCGGGCGACGTCGTGCAGCGAATAGCTCACTTCGTAAGCGCCGGTTCCGGTCTCCTTGAGCGAGCCGATCACCACGTATTCCTGGCCGAGCACCCGAAAATCCCGGTAGGACAGGACGTCCGCGTTGGTCGGCCGGCTCAGCATGTCCTTGGGCGACAGGGTTTTGAACTGACCGCTTCGGTGCAGGTCGGCGCGCACGATATCGGACACGTTCTCCGGGGCGTCGCCGGCGCCGGCGAACGGCACCACCGCGATCGGCACGGCGTCGGTGCGTCCCTCGGTGATCTGAATGAGCAGCTCGGCACGGGCGTTTAACGCGAGCATCGAAAGGATCGCGATGATGAAGGGAAAAACTGAAACTCGCATCATTGTATATCCTTGGGGCTGAATAAGGTTTCAAACGTCCGGAATTCCTCGAACAGCCTGCCTTCCGGCACCGGCAGCGGGCTGGCCAGTTCAACCGCATTGACAACGGATTCGTCGAAGTTCGGATAACCGCTGGACTTGATCACTTCCACATTGATCACCTCGCCCCCCGGTATGGCCCGAATACGCACTAGCACGCTCAGATCGTTCCGGTTCCGATAGTTGCCGGGTATGCGCCATCTCTGTTGAATAGCGCTACGAACAGCGTCGACGTAACTGGCGGTCTCTTCCTGGACGTCACTGTCCGAAGGGCCGCTACCGGGCTTCTCGGCGACTTTTTCGCGCTCCTTGCGTGCCATCTGCAACTCCTCCTCGGCGATCAGCTCTTCGAGGCTTTGTTGCTCGAATTCCGGCACCGGCTCTTTCTTCGGTTCCGGCTTGGGTTCCGGCTTGGGTTCCGGCTTGGGTTCCGGCTTGGGTTCCGGCTTGGGTTCCGGCTTGGGTTCCGGCTTGGGCTCCGGCTTGGGCTCCGGCTTGGGCTCCGGCTTGGGCTCCGGCTCCGGCTCCGGCTCGGGCTTGGGCTTCGGCGCCTTCTCCTGGACCTGCTTCTGGTCCTTCTCTTCGCGGGTGGGCGTGGTGTTGGCTTCCGGCGCCCGCCGGGTTTCCTCCATCACCGTGGCCATCACGTGGGGCGGGATGTCCGGCGGCCGCCGCAGCTCCGGTTCCGAGGACCAGGTAAACACCATCAGCCCCACCACCAGCGAGTGCAAAAAAACGGAAAACCCGACCGCAACGCCACGATCGCTCATGAACGCCCCGGCGGCTCCGTGACCAGCCCCAGTTTAGTGACGCCGGCCTGTTGCAGCACGGACATCAAAATCACCACTTTGCCGTAGGGCACGTTCTGGTCGCCTTCGACCAGGAACAGGGTGCCCGGCTTTTGTTTGCGTATCGTGAGCACGTGGCCCTTGATTGTTTCCAGGCTCGCCGACGATTGCGCGTCGCCGCCCACATTAATGTGGTAGCTGCCGTCCGGGCGCACCGTGATCATCACCGGCTCATCGTTGTTGGTGATCGCCGCGCTGTCGGTCCGCGGCAAGTCCACGGACACGCCCTGGGTCATCATCGGCGCGGTGGCCATGAAGATCACCAGTAGCACCAGCATGACGTCGATGTAGGGCACCACGTTGATGTCGGCCATCGGCTTCTTGCGCGAACGGCGGCCGCGGATTGCACTCATGGACGCACTACCCCGGCTCATGCGTCGCGTCCGTGAGCCTGGCGATGCAGCACCGAGGAGAATTCCTCGGCGAACAGCTCACAATCGCCCACCAACGATTCGGACAGCGACGCATAGCGGTTGTAGGCCATCACCGCGGGGATTGCCGCGAACAGGCCCATGGCGGTGGCCACCAGCGCCTCGGCGATGCCCGGCGCCACCACGCTCAGGGTCGCCTGGGTCACATTCGCCAGCGCGCGGAACGAATTCATGATGCCCCAGACGGTCCCGAACAGGCCGATATAGGGGCTGGTGGAGCCCACCGTGGCCAGAAACGACAGATGTTTGGTGAGGCGGGATTCCTCGCGCTGCAGGGCCACCCGCATGGCGCGCTGGGCCCCTTCCATGATCGCCTCGGAACCACGCGTGCTTTTTGAAAGGCGCACGAACTCCTGGAACCCGGCACGGAAAATCGCCTCGCTGGCGGAATCCGGGTTGGGCTTCTTGCGCACCTGGTTATAGAGACTGGACAGGTCTTCCCCGGACCAGAATTTTTCCTCGAAAGCGTGATCGGCGCGCCGCGCGCGGCCCAGTACCCGAAAGCGGGATACGATCATGTACCAGGACATCACCGATGCCAGCAGCAGAACCAACATCACCAGCTGGACCACGGGCCCCGCGTCGGTGACCAGCGAAAGGATCGACATGCTGGACGAAGCGTCTTCCATTTACCCCAACTCCTCGAGTTCAGCCTTGAATTTGTCATGAAGCGGCCCGGGCAACGCCACCGGCTTAATGCCGTCGGCGCTGACGCAGGCCACCTTGATAGTAGCCTCGCACAACACTTCCTGGTCACGGGTGACACGCTGCGCGAACACCAGGGTGGCACGTTTGAGCGCCACCAGCCGGGCACTGACCCGTAAATCGTCGTCGATCCGGCCGGGCTTGCGGTAATTGACCTGGGCGGAATGGACCACGAACTGGAAGTTTTCCTCGGCCAGCGCATAGTGCTGGTAACCCAGCGACCGCATGTACTCAGTGCGTGCCCGCTCCATGAACTTCAAATAGTTCACATAGTAGACGATGCCACCGGCGTCAGTGTCTTCGATGTAGACGCGAACCGGTAGGACAAATTCCGAAGCTTGAGAAAATTTTTCACTCATTAAACAAATCCCCGTCCCGGGAGGGCTTCACCAGGCCGAAATGACGCCAGGCGTGGTTGGTCACCTGCCGCCCGCGCGGGGTACGCTGAATAAAGCCCTGCTGAATCAAATAGGGCTCGACCACCTCTTCCAGGGTGCCGGCGTCTTCGTTGAGCGCGGCGGCCAGTGAATCCAGCCCCACCGGGCCACCGTCGAATTTGTGCATCATCATGTTGAGCAGGCGGCGGTCGGTGCCGTCCAGGCCAAGGCTGTCCACTTCCAGCATGTCCAGGGCGCGCTGCGCCACCGCGCCGGTGAGCCGGCCGTCGCCTTTTACCTGGGCGTAGTCGCGCACCCGGCGCAGCAGACGGTTGGCGATACGGGGCGTGCCGCGTGCGCGGCGGGCCACTTCCCGCGCCCCTTCCTGGTCGCCGGGTATGGCCAGAATTTCACAGGAGCGCTCGACGATACGGGCCAAATCATCAACGTTATAGAACTCCAGTCGTTGCACGATACCGAAGCGGTCACGTAACGGCGCGGTGAGCAGGCCCGCCCGGGTGGTGGCGCCGACCAGGGTGAACGGCGGCAAATCCAGCTTGATGGACCGGGCCGCCGGGCCCTCACCGATCATGATGTCCAATTGGTAGTCCTCCATCGCCGGATAGAGGATTTCCTCGACCACCGGAGAGAGACGGTGGATCTCATCCACGAACAGCACGTCGCCCTCTTCCAGATTGGTGAGGATGGCGGCCAGGTCGCCGGCTTTTTCCAGCACCGGGCCGGAGGTGGATTTAAGCTGGGAGCCCATTTCCCGGGCGATGATGTGCGCCAGGGTGGTCTTGCCGAGCCCCGGCGGGCCGAAAATCAGGGTGTGATCGAGCGCTTCGTCACGGCCGCGGGCGGCGTCGATGAAGATTTCCAGCCGCTCTCGCACCTTCGGCTGGCCGTTGTAGTCGGCCAGGCTGGCCGGGCGGATGGCCCGGTCCTGCTGCGCTTCGCCGGCGTCGGAAGGAAGCGGGGCGATCAAACGATCATTGTCCATGGCGTTTTACCTTGCCAGAGTTCGCAGGGCACGGCGAATCAGCTCTTCGCTGCTGGGGTCGGCGCCGGCCTCGTCGGCGGCGCGGCCGACGGCGGCGGCGGCTTCCTTATTACGGTAACCGAGTGATTCCAGCGCGGCGATGGCGTCGGCGCGGCCGTCCGGCCGGCCGTTCAGGGGCAGCGGCCCGGGCCGGGCCATCGGCGCGCCGTCCAGCTTGTCGAGCCGGTCGGACATCTCGATCACCAGCCGTTCGGCGGTTTTCTTGCCGATGCCCGGCACCTTGACCAGCGAGGTGGTGTCCTGATCGCGGATGCAGGCGGCGAGCCGGTCGGCCTCGATGCCGGACAAAATCGCCAGGGCCATTTTCGGCCCCACGCCGTTGACCTTGATCAGGCTGCGAAACAGCTCGCGCTCGTAACGGCCGCTGAAGCCGAACAGCAACTGGGCGTCCTCGCGCACTACGAAATGGGTATAGAGGGTCAGTTCGGCGCCGCTTTCCGGCAGGTTGTAGAACACCGTCATCGGCGCTTCCACTTCGTAGCCGACGCCGGCCACATCCACCAGCAGCCGGGGCGGCTGCTTTTCCAACAGGGTGCCTCGTAATTGTCCGATCATCGTATTCGTCTTCTTCGTACCGAGGTGGCGCCGCCCATGCGCGCCAGGGAAACACGGGTATGAGCATGACAGAGCGCGATCGCCAGCGCATCGGCGGCGTCTTCCTGGGGCCGTTTTTCCAGCCCCAGCAAATGCTTGACCATCTCCGCCACCTGCACTTTTTCGGCGCCGCCGCGCCCCACCACCGCCTGTTTCACCTGGCGGGCGGAATACTCGAATACCGGCACGCCGCTCCGCACCACGGCGGTAATCGCGGCGCCACGGGCCTGGCCGAGTTTCAGGGCGGAATCCGGGTTGCGGGCCATGAACACCTTTTCGATGCTCACTTCCTCCGGGCGGTGGGCGCTCATCACTTCGCACAGGCCGGCGAAGATGGTGCCGAGCCGGGGCGCCATGTCCGCGCCGCTGGTGCTGATGGTGCCGAAGTCGATCACCGTGGTGCGGTTACCCACCTGCTCGATCACCCCATAACCGGTGTGTCTGGAGCCCGGATCGATCCCCAATAGAATGGTCATAAAGGCCGTCGCGCGGGCGGAACCCGCTCCTACAAAAAAGGCAGGTTACATCTAACCTGCCTCCTGTTCATATGTCCAGTATCAGCGAGCCCGCTATTCTTCTTCCGGCCACCGGGCGTTGGTGTACACATTCTGCACGTCGTCCAGATCTTCCAGCAGGTCGATCATCTTGCCCACCGTCTCGGCGGTGTCGGCGTCGATCTCCGCTTCGGTGGACGGGCTCATGGTCACTTCCGCGTCGGCCGGTTCCAGGCCCGCGTCCTTGAGCCCGTCGACCACTTCGCCGAAGCTCTTGTCCGGGCGGGTGATCACCAGAAAGCTGCCGTCCTCGTTCTCTTCCACGTCCTCGGCGCCGGCTTCCAGCGCCGCTTCCATCAGCTTTTCTTCTTCCACGCCGGGCTCGAAGAAGATCTCGCCGCGCTTGGTGAACAGGAACGCCACCGAGCCGCTGGTGCCCAGATTGCCGCCGAACTTGGAGAAGGCGTGACGCACCTCGGAGACGGTCCGGTTGACGTTGTCGGTCATGGTTTCCACCAATACCGCCACGCCGTTCTTGCCGTAGCCTTCGTAGGTGATCTCCTCCATGTTGGCGCCGTCGTCATCGCCGGCGCCGCGCTTGATCGCCCGGTCGATGGTGTCCTTGGTCATATTGTTGCTGAGCGCCTTGTCGACGGCGGCGCGCAGGCGCGGATTGTCGGCGATCTCCGGGCCGCCCATGCGGGCCGCCACGGTGATTTCACGAATCAGCTTGGTGAAGATCTTGCCCCGCCGGGCGTCCTGGGCCGCCTTGCGGTGCTTAATATTGGCCCATTTACTGTGACCTGCCATGTCCGCTCCCTTGTTTCTTTACTGGTCGTCTTTGCGAACCTGAATACCCACTTCGCGCAATTGCTGATTATCCACCGGCGACGGCGCGTTGGTCATCAGGCAGGCGGCGGTCTGGGTTTTCGGGAAGGCGATCACATCGCGGATCGAATCGCCGCCGGTCATCAGCATCACCATCCGGTCGAGGCCGAACGCCAACCCGCCGTGCGGCGGCGCGCCGTACTTCAGGCCGTCGAGCAGAAAGCCGAATTTCTCGTCCGCTTCCTGGTCGCTGATGCCGAGCGCCTCGAACACACTACGCTGCATGTCCGGCCGATGGATACGGATGGAACCGCCGCCCAGCTCGGTGCCGTTGAGCACCATGTCGTAGGCGCGGGACAGGGCGCCCGCCGGGTTGCTCTTGAGCTGTTCCGGGTCGCACTTGGGCATCGTGAACGGGTGGTGCAGCGCGTAATAACGGCCGTCCTCTTCCTCGAACATGGGGAAATCCACCACCCACAGCGGCGCCCAGTCGCCCTTCGCCAGGCCGCGTTCGTGGCCGACCTTGACGCGCAGCGCGCCGATCGCCTCGTTGACCACCTTGGCCTTGTCGGCGCCGAAGAAAATCAGATCGCCGGTGGCCGCCTCGGTGCGCTTGAGAATGCCCTGGATGGCGTCCTCGGTGAGGAACTTGAGGATCGGCGACTGCAGCCCTTCGGCGCCGGCGTCGAGGTCGTTGACCTTGATGTAGGCCAGGCCCTTGGCGCCGTAGATGCCGACGAACTTGGTGTACTCGTCGATTTCCTTGCGCGACAGGTCGCCGCCGCCGGGCACCTTCATCGCCACCACGCGACCTTTCGGGTCTTTCGCCGGGCCGGCGAACACCTTGAATTCGACGCCATCCATCAGATCGGCGATGTCGATCAGTTCCAGCGGCACGCGCAGGTCCGGCTTGTCGGAACCGTAACGGCGCATGGCCTCTTCATAGGTCATGCGCGGGAATTCAGGCAGCGCCACGTCGAGCATGTCCTTGAACACGCTTTTCACCATCGACTCGGTGATCGCCATGATGTCGTCCTCCTCCACGAAGGACGCCTCCAGGTCGATCTGGGTGAATTCCGGCTGCCGGTCGGCGCGCAGGTCCTCGTCGCGGAAACACTTGGCGATCTGGTAGTAGCGGTCGAAGCCGGCCACCATCAGCAGCTGCTTGAACAACTGCGGCGACTGCGGCAGCGCGAAGAAGCTGCCCGCGTGGGTACGGCTGGGTACCAGATAATCGCGGGCGCCTTCCGGCGTGGCGCGGGTCAGGATCGGCGTTTCCACATCCATGAACCCCTGGCCTTCCAGGTGGGCGCGCACCGCGTGGGTGAGCCGCGAGCGGAACTGGAAGCGCTTCAGGGCCTCCGGGCGGCGCAGGTCCAGGTAGCGGTACTTGAGCCGCACTTCCTCGCCGGCGGCGGAGTACTCGTCCAGTTCGAACGGCGGCGTCTGGGCTTCGTTGAGAATGGTCAGCGACAGACCCAGCACCTCGATGTCACCGGTGTCCATGCGCGCATTGCGCACCGACTCGTCGCGCAGGCGCACCCGGCCCTCAAGCTGCAGCACGTACTCGCCGCGTACCTTGTCGGCCAGTGCGAAGGCCTCCTCGGTGTCCGGGTCGAACACCACCTGCACCAGCCCGGTGCGGTCGCGCAGGTCGAGGAAGATCACCCCGCCGTGGTCGCGGCGGCGGTGAACCCAACCGCACAACCGCACTGTTTCCCCGTCGTGGGAGGCTCGCAAATCACCGCAATAATGGCTTCGCATGTGTTCTGTCCGTTCCTGAATCCGATGAAGCCGCCGTCGGGACGGCCTGGGTGGCTGAAAAGGCGGCCTAGTATAGCGATTCGGGGTTGGCCCTGCTAACCCTTGCAGGCCTGATGCCCCGGAACGGCGATCCGGTGTCAAAACACGCAAAAAATAGGGGCCGGACGCCTTGTACAGTGCATATCCATGGCATATAACTGGTTGCGCACTGTATCAGTCGTGCCTCCGAGGCCGCGGTACAGGGGTGCCCTGACAGGGACACAGTTTCATTATTCCAGGAAGTCATCCACATAAAGGGGTAAGCAATCCTATGGCTGCAAAGAAAAAAGCGGCAAAGAAGGCCGCCACGGCAACCGCAACGCGTCGGGTCAAGGCCATCGCCGATCCGATGACCAAATCCCAAATCATCGCCCAGATCAGCGATTCCACCGGTCTCACCAAGAAAGACGTTAACGGCGTTTTCGACGAGCTGACCGATATCATGGAAGGTCATCTCAAGAAGCGCGGCGCCGGCCAGTTCACTCTTCCCGGTCTGTTCAAGGCAGTGACCCAGAAGAAACCGGCCACCAAGGCTCGCAAAGGCATCAACCCGTTTACCGGCCAGGAAACCACCTTCGCCGCCAAACCCGCTCGCACCGTGGTCAAAGTCCGGCCACTGAAAAAGCTCAAGGACATGGCTCAGTAAGTCCGCGTCCGACCCTCCGGACCGGCGCGGTCGCCGGCCCGGAGCGTTCCCACTACCCTTGTTCACGCCCCCTCCTCGCCCCTCCGGGTTTTAAACCCTATAATCACCGCCCCTGGAAACCCGGCCGGTCCGCGCCGAGCCGTGCGCAGCGCAAGCAGACAACGTCAGAGGTAGTCAATGGCAGAGCGTAAAGACAAAAAGAAGGTGGTCGGCGAGCCGATGACCGACGACCAGATCAAGGTGTTCCTGGACTTCCCGCCGGAGCACGGCGAGAACCCGGACTTCCATGTCCTGCTCAAGGCCTACCGCGCCCTGCGCGTGGAAGATTTCGAACGCTTCGTCGCGTTTTTCCAGGCACGGAACCGCGATATTCGCGCCACCGACGAGCAGGGACGCACGCTGCTGGACATCGTCCGCGGCCATGGCAAGAGCGAACCGTTCGTGACGATTCTGGAGAAAGCGGGCGGCTGAGCCGCCTCTGCCCCTTAGGATGCTTCCCTCGGACGGTATCTCTCCAGCAGCGTGATCTCCGGCCCCCTAACCACCGACATGCTGGAAAACCCGGACGACTACGTGCTGCCCGAGCGTCAATAGACATAGCGCGCCGCGCCGGTCGACCGGCGCGGCAAAACGCCATCTGCCGTTCCCCGCCCACCGGGGGTACAATCCGCGCCCATGAACTCAACCCTGCAACGCGTCTGGCGCCGCCGGCTGATCGGCCTGCGCAGCCTGTTGGTGCTGTGCCTGGCGCTGGCCCTGCTGGTGCTGCAGCAAACCGCGCGCACCCCCGCCGGCCTGGAGCCGCTGCTGTGGCTGGCCGCCCTGCTGCTGCCCAACCTTGTGGCTCTGGCGAGCCTCAACGCGCGCGCCCAGCATCGGCTGCTGGCCCTGGAACTGACCCTGGACGTGGTGATCTTCGTCGGTCTGCTGCAGCAACTGGGCGGCGCCGGCAATCCGCTGTCGTTCTATCTGCTGGTGCCACTGTTGCTAGGCGCGCTCACCCTGGGCCGCGGCGCGGCCGCCTGGCTGTTGGCGGTGACGCTGGGCGGGTACCTGCTGGCCACCCTATGGCACAGCGCCCCGCCGGCGCATTCCACCCTGCACGCCCTGACCCGCGAGCTGAGCCATACCCACGGTCTCGGCATGGGCGTGGTGTTCGTGGCCCTGGCCCTGCTGCTGACCACGCTGGGCCAGGTGATTCAAAGCCTGGCCCGCCAGCAACAGCGCCAGCACGACCGGTTGCTGGAACGGGCCGGCCGCCGCGAACGCCTCTACCAGGTGGCGGCGACCCTGGCCCACCAAGCCCACGAACTGAATACGCCGCTCAGCAGCCTGGTGATGCTGGCCGACAACGCCGCCCGGGAACCGGGTCTGCCACGGACCACCCGTGACGATCTGGCCCAAATCGAGGCCCTGGCCCGGCGTATCGCCGCCCGGTTGCGCAACGCGGACGCCGACAGCCTGCCGGAACGGCCCGGCTACCAGGCGCTGACGGAGCGTGTGCGCCATCACCTGCGCCATCTGCATCCCACCCTGACGTTGTCGGTGAGCGGCCCCGCCGAGCATCGTTTCGGCGACGGCGGGGCCTGGTTCCGGGTATTGGCCAACCTGGGCTACAACGCCATCGACGCCGGCGCCGAACGGCTCGATGTGCGCCTGGAACCCACAGCGCGCGGCGGTTGGCTGCTGCAGGTCAGCGACGACGGCCCCGACCATCCGGAGCGCCGCGCCGAAGAAGGCCTCGGCGTGGGCCTGGCGCTGGTGGAAAGCACCCTGGCGGCGCTGGGCGCCACCCTGACGCTGCGTTTCGAGCGCCAGTGGAGCCAGGCGCGCATTGAATGGAGCGAGCATGACGCCTGAATCGCTGCTGTTGCTTGAGGACGACGCCCTGCTCGCCGAGCAGACCGGGCGCGCCTTCGCCCACCACGGCATCCGAACGCATCACGCCGCCGACCTGCAACAGGCGCACGCCCTGTTGGCCACCCTTCCCGCTCTGGATGCGGCAGTGCTCGACCAGAACCTGGGCAGCGGCAACGGTCTGGACCTGATACAGCCGCTGCTGGCGCGCTTCCCGCACTGCCGGGTCGTGGTGCTGACCGGCTACGGCAGCATTCCGGCGGCGGTGGCCGCGACCCGGCGCGGCGCGCACACTTACCTCACCAAGCCGGCCAGTGCCGGGGAGATTCTCGACGCCCTGGGCCGCGACCCGGACGACCCCGGCGACCTGCCCGACGCGCCGCCCTCACTGCAACGGCTGGAATGGGAACACATTCAACGGGTTCTTGACGCCCACGGTGGCAATATCTCCCGCGCCGCCGACGCCCTAGGCATTCACCGCCGGACGCTGCAGCGGCGCCTGAAGAAGCGGCCCAGCCCCAGCCACTTCCAGCGGGATCGTTAACACCGTTATTACTGGAAACACTTCCCCCGGTGCACCAGGTTGACGACAATGCGGTGTCTTACTCCGGGAATCACAAGGGCGGTCGATGAGCAGCAGTTACAGCCTCGCAACCCTGGCGGTCCTGGCCACCCTGGCGATCGTCGCGATGCCCGGCCAGGCCAGCGCCGACCCGGCGCCGGAACTGACACTGGAAACCGTCGGCGACCAGGAATGGCCGGAGGGCGTCGAGGCCAACCTGCGCACCCTGATCGACCTGGGTCGCTATCCCTGCCGGCCCGGCCCCGGCCAGAAAGCCCTGATACAGCGCCAGGTGCGCGATAACAGCCGCGCCGCCCTGCAAGCTCTGGGGTTCTACCAGCCCACCCTGGACCCGCAATGGGACGCCGCCACCGACGAGCGTTGCTTCGCACTGACGCTGACCGTGGACCCGGGAGCGCCCACCCGCATCAGCGCTCTGGACATCACCCTCAACGGCGACGCCGCCAACGACCCGGCTTTCCTGCGCGCCATCGATAACGCCGGCCTTAAAAAGGGACAACGGCTGCGCCACAACCGCTACCGCAACCTCAAGCAAACGCTTCAGCAATTGCTGATCAACCACGGCTACGCCGAGGGCGCGCTCACCCGCCACCGCCTGGAGGTGGACCGCGACCGGCGCGAAGCACGGGTGGTGCTGCAAGTGGACAGCGGGCCACGCTACCGCTTCGGCGACATCACCCTCACCGGCGACCAGCAGATCAGCGAGCGGCTACGCCGCGCCTACCTGCAATTCGAAAGCGGCGAACCGTTCAGCAACGAGAAACTGCTCGCCACCCAACAGGCCTATCTGAGTGCCGGCTATTTCAGCGCGGTGCGTCTGGACCGGGGCGAACCGGACGCCGAAACCCATACCATCGATGTCGGCATTCATTTCAATGCACGCAACGAGTGGGCACTGATGACCGGTATCGGTGTCAGCACCGACACCGGCCCGCGCCTGCGATTGGGGGTGGAGAACCGCCGGGTCAACGCCGCCGGGCACACCGCCCGGGTGGAAACCGAGCTGTCCCGTGTGCGTCAGGGTGTCGGCGCCGGCTATACCATCCCGCTGCGCGATCCGATCAACGAAAAGGTCGAACTGCGCACCCGCTACATCAATGAAGAAACCGACACCAGCGAAAGCGAAATCTTCAGCACCAGCGCCGACTACATTATCAAACTGGAGTCCGACTGGGTGGCCACCACCTCGCTGGAATACCTGCGCGAAACCTACACCGTGGCCGACCAGCTCGATCAGGTGGAGCTGGTGATCCCCGGCTTCCAGCTCAGCCGGGTGGTCTACGACGACCCGATCTATCCGAGCTTCGGCTGGCGGCTGGGCGGCAAGGTCAGCGGCGCCCACAAGGCGCTGGCCTCGTCAGCGTCGTTCACTCAGTTCGACGGCTGGGGCAAGCTGATCTTTCCGCTGTTCGGCGGTCGGGTCATTACCCGTGGGGAGGTCGGCTATACCGAGGTCTCCGACGTCACCGAACTGCCCGCCTCGATCCGTTTTTTCGCCGGCGGCGACGCCAGCGTGCGCGGCTTCGCCTATGAGTCCCTGGGCCCCACGGACAGCGACGGTGAAGTGATCGGCGGCCGCCATCTGCTGGTCGGCAGCCTGGAATACGACCATCCGATCAGCGACCAGTGGAGCCTGGCGGTGTTCACCGACGCGGGCAACGCCTTCAACACGTTCAACGACTACGAAATCCGCCGCAGCGCCGGCTTCGGCATACGCTGGCTCTCGCCGCTGGGCCCGATCCGCGTCGACTTCGCCCGTGGCATCGAAGAGAGCCGGGAATGGCGGCTGCACCTGAGCATGGGGCCGGACCTGTGAAGCGCGCCCTGCTGATCGGTCTGCTGCTGATCCCTCTGTTGCTGATCGGCGCCCTGCTGGCGCTGCTCGGCACCCGCGCCGGCAACCTCTGGCTGCTGGACCGGGCCGGCCCCTACCTGCCCGGCGAACTTAGCGTCGAGGGCTGGCGCGGCAACCTGCTCTCCGGCGTCAGCGTCGGCACGCTCAGCTACCGTCAGGGCGACGCCGACCAAGCACTCGAAGTCGCGCTGAGCGACCTGCATCTGGAACTGGCCCCCGGCGAACTGCTCGGCGGCTGGCTGGTGATCCAGGCACTGCGCGCCGAGCGGATCACCCTGACGTTGCCCGCCGGCGAACAGCCGCCACCGGAATCGGCGCCCTTCGAACTGCCGGACAGCCTGGCCCTACCCCTGGGCGTACGCATCGAAACCCTGTCGGTGGGCCGCTTCTCCCTGGCCGGCGAATCGCCGCTGCACATCGACCGCATCGAGGCCCGCGAACTGGCCGCCTGGCGCAAGCTCAACGTGCCCAAGGTGGCCCTGACCGTGGCCGGCACCCGCCTGCACGCCAGTCTCAGTGGCCGATTAAGCACGCCCTATGATCTGCGCGGCGAGCTGGACTGGCGACAGCCGGCGGCAGCGAACGCGGTGCCGCAAACCGCCGGCCGACTGCGGTTCGAAGGTACGCCACGGGCACTGAGCGTCGAACACGCCCTGTCGGCACCGGCGCAACTGATCACCGAGGGCGAGCTGGGCTACCGGGACGGTCAGGTGCACCTGGACCTGCGCCACCACTGGCCGGCGCAAGCGCTGCCGGTGGAAACACCGGTGCCGATGCGCCTGGGCGAAGGCGAGTTGACCAGCCGGGGCACCCTGGAGAGCGTGCGGCTGGAGGGCCGCACCACCCTCACCGCCGACGGCCGTCCCCTGGCGGTGACCCTGGCCGGCAACGCCGGTCTGGAAAGTCTGACCCTGGACACCCTGAGCCTGAAGAACGACGGCCAGAGCCTGACGCTAAGCGGCCGTCTGGATTACCGGGACGGGCTGGCCTGGGACCTGGCCGCCCAAGGGCGGCACCTGGACCCGGCGACCCTGGCGCCGCGGTGGCCCGGCGATCTGACTTTAAGGGCGCGCACCCAGGGCCATTGGCGCGGCGCCGACAACTGGACCCTGAACGCCGACCCGCTGTCGCTCACCGGCACCCTGCAAGGCGACCCGCTGACACTGAACGGCCGCGCCCATCAGGACACCGGCGGCGACCTGTCAATCACCCTTAACGGCCGCTGGGGCGCGGACCGGCTCAGCGTCCGGGGGCAAGTGGGCGATCGCCTCAATCTGGACGGCACCCTGAACATCGAACAACTGAGCCGCTGGTACGCCCCGGCGCGGGGCCGCCTGCAGGCGGACTGGCGCCTGCGCGGGCCGCTCGACGCGCCGAGGCTGAGCGGCACCGCCAACGGGGACGCCCTCGGCTACCAGGACTGGCGGCTAGGCACTTTGAGTGCCCGCTTCCAGGACCTCAACGCCGGCAACGCGCCGATGACGCTGGCGTTGGAGGGCCGCACGCTCAGCCAGAACGGCCAGACCCGGGTCGAGCGCCTGAACGCCGACCTGGCAGGCCGGCGCGGCGACCACCGCCTGACGGTGGCGACGGAGAATCAGGACGCCACCACCACGCTCACCGCCCAGGCCGGCCTCAACGACGACCTGGTCTGGTCCGGGCGCCTGCTCACCTGGCAACTGCGCGAGCGGCAACTCGGCGTCTGGACACTGGCCGAACCGGTTCCCTTCACCCTGGGCGCGAACCGCCAATCCCTGCAGAGGCTTTGCCTGCAAAGCCGCGACGACCCGGGCCGGCTATGCCTGGCGGGCAACCACGCCGCCAACGGAAGCATCGACGCCAATCTGGAAGTGCGCGATCTGCCCCTGGCGCTGGCCAACCCCTGGCTCGGCGACAGCGTTGATCTGGACGGCCGCCTTCGCGCCGACGCCCGGGTCGGCGGCACCCTCGAGCAACCGCGGGGCCAGTGGTCACTGACCCTTGAAGACGCCTCGGCACGCTTCATCGCCGCCGAGCCGCCGCTCACCCTGGTGTTCCAGCAGGCGGCGCTGAGCGGCACGCTGGAAAACGGCCGGCTCGACCAGCAACTGGACCTGGTGGTCGCCGACCAGGGCGAAGTACACGTCCGGGTGGAGAGCGGTCTAAGCCTGGACGCGCCGATGAGCGGCCGGCTGAGCCTGGATATTCCCCGCCTTGACGGCCTGTCGCCGCTGCTGCCCCGGGTCGGCGAACTGCAAGGCCGGGTGCACGGCGACCTGAACCTGGGCGGCACCCCGGCCGGCCCCAGACTGGACGGGAAAATCGCACTCAGCGACGGCCGCGCCACGGTGCCCGACCTGGGCATCAGCGCCGAAGCCATTCGTCTGGTGGTGACCGGCGACGCCTCCGGCGCCCTGAACCTGGACGGCCGCGCCCAATTGGGTGAGGGCACCCTGGAAGTGGGCGGCACCTGGACCCCCACCCGCTCCCCTCTGGCCCTGGACCTGTGGGCACGCGGCGAACGTCTGCGCATTGCCGACCGGGCCGACGCCGAGGTCTATGTCTCCCCGGACCTGGCCCTGAAAGGCGACGGCGAAAGCCTCAACCTGACCGGCACCCTGAACGTGCCGGAGGCCGATCTGCAGCCCCGCGAACTGCCGGAAAGCGCCGTCACCGTCAGTGAAGACCAGGTCCTGGTGGACGCGCGCGCCGAGCAAGCCGCCCCGCTGCCGTTCGCCATGGGCGTCACCGTGACCCTGGGCGATCAGGTGCGTTTCGAAGGCTTCGGGCTGCGTGCCACCTTGACCGGCGAGTTGCGCGTCAGCCAACAGCCGGGGCAGCCGGTACAGCTTTACGGGAAACTGATCATCACCGAAGGCCGCTATCGCGCCTACGGTCAGAACCTGCTGATCGAAAATGGCCGCCTGCTGTTCCAGGGCGCGCCCGACAACCCGGGTCTGGACATCCGCGCGGTGCGCAAGATACCCAGCGAAAACCTGGTGGTGGGCGTGCAGCTTTCCGGCACCTTGCAGGCGCCCAAAGCCAGCATCTTCTCCAACCCCAGCCTGGAAGAAAGCGAGGCGATGGCGTACCTGGTCACCGGCCGCTCGCTGAACCGGGGCTCGCAAAGCGACTCCGCCCAGGTAGCCCAGGCGCTGGCGCTCTACGGCCTGCAAAAAGGCAGCGGCGTCACCGACAAAATCGGCGACACCCTGGGGCTGGATGAAATCTCCGTCGGCAGCGACTGGGAGACCTCCGACGCCGCCCTGATGCTCGGCAAACAGATCTCCGACCGGCTCTACCTCACCTACGCCGTGGGGTTGTTCGACGCCATCTCCACGGTCATGCTGCGCTACACCCTGACCCGCCAGTTGCACCTGGAAGCGCAATCAAGCAGCAAATCCCAATCCATCGATCTGATCTGGGAAAAAGAACTGGAATAGCAACTTGCGTAGGTCGGGTTAGCGAAGCGTAACCCGACATCGTCGTATCCGACATTGGGGGGAAACAATGCTGACAGCGAAGGAAGTGGAGACCTTGATCCGTGCCGGTTTGCCGGCGGCGGCGGATCAGGGTGTGGTGGTGGAGTCCGTGGGCGAGAACCGGGCGCGGGTGCGTTACCGGTTCGAGCCGTCGATGATCCGGCCCGGTGGCACGGTGTCCGGCCCGACGCTGATGAGTCTGGCCGACGCCGCCATGTACGCGGCGATTCTGGCGAACCTGGATGGCCAGGAAATGGCGGTCACTCAGAATCTCAATATCAACTTTCTCAGCAAGCCTGGGCAGATGGATCTGATCGGCGAGGCGGAGATACTGCGTTTGGGGCGCCGGTCGGCGGTGCTGGAAGTGCGTTTGTTCAGCGACGGCGATGACACCATGGTGGCGCACGTCACCGGCACCTATGCGATTCCCGCTAAACCGTAGGTCGGGTTAGGCCGAAGGCCGTAACCCGACATTCGACTGTTGGAGTCACACCAACGCTTTTGTCGGGTTACGCTTCGCTAACCCGACCTACGCCGCTTGTGGCTTGTGGCTTGCCGCTTGTGGCTGCTCTAGAATGCCGCCTTTAACCACCAACAACACAGATTCGATTATGCGCACCTCCCAGTACCTGCTCGGCACCGTTAAACAGACCCCCGCGGACGCGGTGGTGGTCAGCCATCAGCTCATGCTGCGCGCCGGCATGGTTCGCAAGCTGGCCTCCGGTCTCTACACCTGGCTGCCCTCCGGTCTGCGTGTGCTGCGCAAGGTGGAGCGCATCGTCCGTGAGGAGATGGACCGCGCCGGCGCCCAGGAAGTGCTGATGCCGGTGGTGCAGCCCATGGAACTGTGGGAAGAGTCCGGCCGCGCCCCCGCCTACGGACCCGAGCTGCTGCGCTTCACCGACCGCCATGACAATGGCTTCTGCCTGGGCCCCACCCATGAGGAAGTGATCACCGATCTGGTGCGCAACGAGATCCACAGCTACAAGCAACTGCCGGCCAATTTCTACCAGATCCAGACCAAGTTCCGTGACGAGATCCGGCCGCGCTTCGGCATCATGCGCGCCCGCGAATTCACCATGAAGGACGCCTACTCCTTCCACACCGACATGGATTCGCTGGCGCAAACCTACCAGGTGATGCACAACGCCTACTGCGCGATCTTCGACCGGCTGGGCCTGGATTACCGTCCCGTGGAAGCGGACACCGGCGCCATCGGCGGCGCCGCCAGCCATGAATTCCACGTGCTGGCGGAATCCGGCGAGGATGACATCGCGTTCTCCAACCAGTCCGGTTACGCCGCCAACGTGGAGCTGGCCGAAGCCGTGGCGCCCACCGGCGAACGGGCCGCGCCCGGCGCCGAGATGACGCTGACGGACACCCCCGACGCGAAAACCATCGAGCAATTGGTAACGCAGTTCGACCTGCCCATCGAGAAAACCGTGAAAACGCTGATGGTGAAGGGCAGCGAAGGCGGCCTGGTGGCGCTGCTGGTGCGCGGCGACCATGAACTCAACGACATCAAGGCGGAGAAGCTGGAAACGGTGGCCGCGCCGATGGAATTCGCCGACGAAGAAGCGATCCGCGCCGCCATCGGCGCCGGACCCGGTTCCCTGGGGCCGGTGAACCTGCCGATCCCCTGCGTGGTGGACCGCAGCGTGGCGCTGATGAGCGATTTCGCCGCCGGCGCCAACCAGGACGGCAAGCATTATTTCAATATCAACTGGCAGCGCGACGTGGCGCTGCCGGAAGTGGCCGACCTGCGCAACGTGGTGGAGGGCGACCCGAGCCCGGACGGCAACGGCACCCTGACCATCAAGCGCGGCATCGAAGTGGGCCACATCTTCCAGCTCGGCACCAAGTACTCCGAGGCGCTCAACGCCACGGTGCTGGACGACAACGGCCGCTCCGTGGTGATGCCCATGGGCTGTTACGGCATCGGCGTCAGCCGGGTGGTGGCCGCCGCCATTGAACAGAACCACGACGACAACGGCATCGTCTGGCCGGCGGCGATCGCGCCGTTCCAGGTGTCACTGATTCCGCTCAACATCAAGAAGAGCCCGCGCGAGAAAGAAGTGGCGGAAAAACTCTACGCCGACCTCACCGCCGCCGGCATCGAAGTGCTGTTCGACGACCGGGAAAAAGAGCGCGTGGGCGTGAAGTTCAGCGACGCGGAACTGATCGGCATCCCCCACCGCGTGTTGGTGGCGGAACGGGGCCTGGACAATGGCGTGCTGGAATACAAAAGCCGGCGCGGCGGCGAAGCCGAGGAAGTGCCGGCGGACGAAATCGTCGCCTTCCTGAAACAAAAGCTGGGACTTTAGCTGCAAGCTGCAAGCTACACACAGGCCGTGCTGGAGGAGAGGCCGTGCCGCTGGCCGGGCAGCAAGTTGCAAGTTACAAGTTGCAAACGCGGGCACGGCCCTGCCGCCGGCAAGGCTTTCGCCGCGCTTCAACTTTCAACTTGAAACTTGCAACTGTCTATTGACAGGCACGGCCCGCCCGGCACGATACCCTGGCTTGCAGCTTGAAGCTTGCGGCTTGAAGCCGGCTAACGCCGGCGGGCCATCACCTGGCTCATGGCGGTGTCGCCCTGGGCGGTCAGCCGCCACAGCGGCATGCCGCGGCTGTCGTTGTCGGAGGTCTTGTTGATCAGCCCCAGGGCACGCAGATGCACCTTGATCTGGTTAAAGGCGTGGCCGGCCAGCACCACGTTGCGCACCGCGTGGGCCTTGGGGAAATCCGACAACACATCCTCCAGGGCCTTGCGGGCGATGTAGTCTTCCAGCGCTTTCTGCATCACCGGTTCCGAAACCGCGTTCAGCATCATCGGCGCCACGCAGGCGAACACCCGGTTCCAGTCCATTTCGCAGGACGCCATCGCCACCTTACAGTCGCCGCCCTCGTACACATTGCAGGAATAGTCCAACGCCACCCGGTCGGTGCCCCGGGCCAGGTGACGGGCCGGCGTGCGCTGGCCGCCCAGCCACTCCTCGCGCTCTTTCTCCAGCTCGCTGACCCGGCGGCGCAACCGCTCCACTTCGCCGCCGGAACCGCTGTCCACGCTGCCCGATTTTACCCAGCCCGGGGCGGGATGCTGACGCATCACGTCGGGCATCACTTTCGCCACCTGCTCGCTCAGCTCGCGCTCGTCGCGCCAGCGGAAAGCGAGGGTCTTATTCTCCAGAAGCCGGGCGAAATCATCGCGGCGCACCTGGCCTTCGCGGCTGTCCTCGCGGGCCTCGGCGGGCAGATTAAACGGCTGGTCGTGGATAAAGGTGACGATCGGCTTGCGTTTGGTGGCGGCAAAAATGTATTCGCGGTGGGTATAGCTGAGCCCCAGCGGCGACAGGGTGCCGTAGCGACCGCCGAGCAGGATCACGAAATAATCGCAATCGTCGATCATGCGCTGCACCACCGGCATCAGATTGTTCGTCTCGGCACTGTGCAAATCCATGCTCATGGGCGCCATGCCGAGGTCCAGCAGCGGCAACATCAACGCCTGGCGGGCGGACTGCATGTCCGGGTACGTGGTGCTGATGAACACCTGATAGCGTTTCTCGACAGTCACCCTGGTCGATCTCCGCGTTAAGAAGTTTATCGGTTCCGTCGCGACGGCCCGGCTATTAAAGCCGCTGGCCGCCCCGATCACAAGCCGCCCGGCCGGGTCCCAGTGAGGATTCGCCCGTTTCATGCTAGCCTCCAAGTCCGACCGCCGAAACCGGAATCTGGATGCCATGAAAACCATCGCCTTTTACAACTTGAAAGGAGGGGTGGGTAAAACAGCCACGGCCGTGAATATGGCCTGGCACGCGGCCCGCTGGAAACACCGCACCCTGCTCTGGGATCTCGACCCGCAAGGCGCCGCCAGCTTTTACCTGGGCGTGGACCAGGACAACCCCGGCTACAAGGCCGGCAGCCTGTTTAAGGGCAAGCAGCCGGTGGGCCGCTTGAAGCGGGAAACCCGCTGGCCGCACCTGGACGTGGTGCCCGCCGACATCAGCATGCGCAACGCGGACGTGAAGCTGGCGGAAAGCGGCGGCGGCAAGAACCGGCTCAAGGAACTGATCGCGCCGTTCGGCGAATCCTACGAATTGGTGTTACTGGACTGCCCGCCCACGCTCAGCCCTCTGGCGGAAAGCGTGTTCGCCGCCGCCGACTATCTGTTCGTGCCGGTGATTCCCACCCACCTGTCGCTGCGCGCCTTCGAGCAAGTGCTCGACTGGATCGACGGCAAGAACATTAAGAACCTGCAGGTGGTGCCGTTTTTCAACATGGTGGACCGGCGCCGGGATCTGCACGTGCAGATGCTGGTCAAGCGCCCGGCGCTGATGAAAAACGGCCTCAAGACCTGGATCCCCTACTCCACCCACGTGGAGCAAATGGGCGACCATCGCGCGCCGGTGGGCGAGTTCGCCCCCTACACACCGGCCGCCCAGGCGTTCCGCGCACTCTGGTTCGAGGTGCTCGGCCGCCTCAAGCTGTAAGCGCTAGGCGTCCAGCGGATTGGCGCGCCGGATCAGCGTGTCGATGTCCAGGCCGCGTGGCAGGCTGCCGTAGTTGCGGGTGTGCCCGCCGCCCAGCCGCGCGGCGATAAACGCCTCGCTCACCGACTCGTTACCCGCCTTCACCAGCAACGCGCTCTGCATGGTCAGCGCCATGCGGTCCACCAGGTCGCGGGCGCGGAACTCAATCTGCTCCGGGTCGGCCAGCTCTTTTTTCAGGTCGTTGATGGCGTTGTCCAGGGTGGCGTTCTTACCCTGCGCGCCGGCCAGTTCCTCGAACCAGGTGTCCACCACCGCCGGGCTCTTGTTCATGGCGCGCAGCACGTCCAGCGCCTGCACGTTGCCGGAACCTTCCCAGATCGCGTTGATGGGCGCGTCCCGGTACAACCGGGCGAGAATGAAATTCTCGGTGACGCCGTTGCCGCCCAGACACTCCATGGCTTCATAGGCGTGGTGCGGCGTGCGTTTGCAGATCCAGTATTTACCCACGGCGGCGCCTAGACGGGTGAACAGTTTCTCGTGCTCGTCGTCCAGGTTGTCCAGCGCTCGCGCCATACGCAGGGTCATCGCCACCGAACCTTCCACTTCCAGTTGCAGGTCGGCGATCACATTGCGCATCAGCGGCTGGTCCAGCAGCGTTTCGCCGAAAGCGGCGCGGCCGGCGGCGTGGTGCACCGCCTGGGCCACCACCTGGCGCTGACCGCCGGACGAACCGATCATGCAGTCAAAGCGGGTCATCGCCACCATCTCGATGATCGCCGGCACGCCGCGTCCCTCTTCGCCGACCATCCAGCCGTGGGCGCCGCGCAGCTCCACCTCGGAGGAGGCGTTGGACACATTGCCCACCTTGTTCTTCAGGCGCTGCACCTGCAGCGGGTTCTTGCTGCCGTCCTCGCGCCAGCGCGGCACCAGGAAACAGCTCAGGCCACCGGGTGACTGGGCCAGCATCAGGAAGGCGTCGCACATCGGCGCCGACA
>DASUNW010000132.1:0-13756 GCA_036276955.1 Alcanivorax sp.
AGACCTGATGGCGCAAGTACGCGCCCTGCTGATCCGCATGACCGACGACCCGGTGGAAAAAGTGCCATCGGAATTCATCATGCTGGCGCGCGTGTTCGGCACCCTGGGCGGGCTGTTCCTGCACTATCAGCCGCGCGTGGACGTGGCCCGCCTGGTGCTCGGGTATCTGACCAACCCGGATACGCTCGGCCCGGATGCGGAAGCCCGCAAGGTGACCACCCCGGGTTCACGACCTTGGTGGCAACGCTGGAGCCTGGCGCCCGCCCAGGCCTGACGGCTAGTCCATCCAGGCGCGCTCCAGAGCCGCCCCCATACGCTCATTGCCCCAGAACAATTCGCCGTTCACCACGAACGACGGCGCGCCGAAAATATCCCGCTGCCGGGCCACCGCCACATCGGCCCGGGTGCGCTCGCCGCCGCCCTCCGCCAGCGCCCGGTCCAGAGGAGTACGATCCAGGCCGGCCTGGCGCAGGCATTCCTCGATCACCGTGGGCGCGGCCGGGTCGCGGCGCTCCGCGAAACCGGCGCGAAATACCGCGCGGCAGTACGCCGGCAGTCGGAACTCGGCGTCAATCCAGGTGGCGGTTTTGGTGGCCAGGCTGCTGTTGAACGGAAACCGCGCCGGGCGTCGCCAGGCCAGCCCCAACCGGCCGGTTTCGCGCTGCAGATCCAGCCACAGATAACGGCCCCGGGCCGGGTACAGATTAAAAGGTGAATCGGTCCAGCCCTGCTCGTTGAAGATCGGTCCCAGCAAAAACGGCTTCCACCGCACCCGCACGCCGGCCTCGGCGGCCGCCGGCTCGATGGTTTCCGCCGCCAGATAGGCGTACGGGCTGGCGAAATCAAACCAGAATTCCAACTCCGCCATATTAACGCACCGCCACGATTGCCAGGGTCACGGTGGCTTTGGCGATCAGCTTACGCCCATAACCGTTCTGCTGGTTGAGCTCCTGGCGCACCGACAGACGTGACACCACGCTGCCCGGCTCGATGCTGTCGACGTCAACGCCCAGCAGGCGTAGAAAAGGCGCCTGCATCAAGGCACGAACCTGATCCTGGTCGGCCATTTTTCGTTACTCTCCCCTGTTAGCCAAAGGCCAAGCATTCCCGATTCGGGCGGTATTGACCAGCCCCAGCAGAATTAGCGAGAGAAATGGGCGCTGGAAGGGGATGTTTAATCCGGCCTGCAGGTCGGGCAAAGGCCGTAAGCCTGCACCCGTTGGTTGCGACGCCACTGTGCCAGACCGACCGTGTCCGACCAACCGTGTCGGATTATGCCTACGGCCAATCCGACCTACGCGGCTCCGCACTGTTAGTGGTCCGTCGGTGTACGGGCAAGTCAGACAGAACAGGACTGAAACGGCGGCACCGACGTGGCCGGTGCCGCCGGGTTGGCTTACTTGAAGATTTCGCCTTTTTCGGCTTTTTCCACCAGCGACTTGGGCGGGGTGAACCGCTCGCCGTAGGTGTCGGCCAGCGCCTGGGCACGGGCCACGAAGCCACGCAGGCCGCCGTCGTACTGGTTCATGTACTGAACCACGCCGCCGGTCCAGGCCGGGAAGCCGATGCCGAAGATGGAACCGATGTTGGTGTCGCCCACCGATTCGATCACGCCTTCGTCGAAGCACTTCACGGTTTCAATGGCTTCGGCGAACAGCATGCGCTCCTGCATGTCCTGGAACGGAATCGCTTCTTTTTCTCCGAACTGTTCTTTCAGGCCCGGCCAGAGGTGCGCCTTGCCGTTTTCCGGATACTCGTAGAAGCCTTTGCCGTCCAGCTTGCCGGGGCGGTCCAGTTCGCGAACCATTTTTTCCATTACCGCCAGAGCGGGATGGGCCTGGTTGGCGCCTTCGCCTTTGCTGGCCGCTTCTTTGTACTCATCGGCGATTTTCAACGACAGCTTCATGTTGATTTCGTCGATCAGCTTGAGCGCGCCCACCGGGTAGCCGGCCTGGGTGGCGGCCTGCTCGATGGAGTTGGCGTTCTGGCCTTCGCCGACCATGGCGATGGCTTCGTTGATGAAGGTACCGATCACGCGGCTGGTGAAGAAGCCGCGGGAATCATTGACCACGATCGGCGTCTTCTTGATTTGCAGGGTGTAGTCGAACACCTTGGCGAGCACTTCATCACTGGTGTTTTCACCACGGATGATTTCCACCAGCGGCATTTTTTCCACCGGGCTGAAGAAGTGGATACCGATGAAGTTTTCCTGCTTCTTGACGCCTTTGGCGAGGCCGGTGATGGGAAGCGTGGAGGTGTTGGAGCCGAGCACCGCGTCGGGCTTGACCACATCTTCCACTTCCTGGAACACCTTGTGTTTGAGCTCGGTGTTCTCGAATACCGCTTCGACGATAAAGTCCACGCCTTCCAGGTCCGCCGGATCGGCGGTGGGGGTGATGCGCGCGAGAACTTCTTCTTTCTTCTCTTTGCTCATCTTGCCCTTGGACACTTCTTTATCGAGCAGCTTCTCGGAGTAGGCCTTGCCCTTCTCCGCGTTCTCGATGGAAATATCCTTGAGCATCACCTGGGCGCCGGAGCGCGCGGTGACGTAGGCAATGCCCGCGCCCATCATGCCCGCGCCCAGCACCGCCACTTTCTCGGCCTTGTACTTGGGCACGTCGTTGGGACGGCTGGCGCCGGCGTTGATCGCCTGCAGGTTGAAGAAGAAGGCGGTGATCATGTTTTTGGAGACCTGGCCGCAGGCCAGCTCGACAAAGTAACGGCCTTCGATGGTCAGTGCGTCGTCGAAGCTCACCTGGGCGCCTTCCACGGCGGCCGCCATGATGTTGCGCGGCGCCGGGTAGTTGGCCCCTTTCAACTGCTTGCGCAGGTTGGCCGGGAACGCCGGCAGGTTCTGCGCCATGGCCGGGGTGCTGGGGGTGCCGCCGGGGATCTTGTAGCCCTTCTCGTCCCAGGGTTGCTTGGACTTGGGGTTGGCTTTGATCCATTCGCGGGCCTTGGCCAGCATGTCTTCCTGGCTGTCCACCACCTCGTCGATAATGCCCACGGATTTGGCTTTTTCCACCTTCAGCCGCTGGCCTTGCATCAGCACCTGCATCAGCGCGTTCTGGATGCCCAGCATGCGCACGCTGCGCACCACGCCGCCAGCGCCGGGCAACAGGCCCAGGCTGACTTCCGGGAAGCCGAACTGCGCTTTCGGACTGTTCAGCGCGATACGACGATGGCAGGCCAGCGCGATTTCCAGACCGCCGCCCAGGGCGGTGCCGTTGAGCGCCGCGACCACCGGCTTGCCCAGGGTTTCCAGGCGACGCAGTTGCGCCTTGCCGGCTTCCACGCCCTTGGCGAATTCCGCCGCGTGTTCCGGGGTCACTTTGATCAGGTCGTTGAGGTCGCCGCCGGCGAAGAAGGTGCTTTTCGCGGAGGTGACGATGACGCCGGCGATCTGGTCTTTTTCTTTCTCCAGACGGGCGACCATTTCTTCCATGGAACGCATGTAGCGTTCGTTCATGGTGTTGGCGGATTGCTGGGGATCATCCAGGATCAGGGTAACGATGTTGTCCGCGTCCTGTTCCCAGCGGATGGTTGATTCACTCATGCTTTTTCTCCAAATCCCGTGGGTTACAGACGCTCGATAATGGTGGCGATGCCCATGCCGCCGCCCACGCACAGGGTGCACAGGGCGAATTTCTTATCGCGGCGTTCCAGTTCGTCGAGCGCGGTGCCCAGGATCATGGCGCCGGTGGCGCCCAACGGGTGGCCCATGGCGATGGCGCCGCCATTGACGTTGACCTTGTCGTGGTCCAGGCCCATGTCGCGCATGAAACGCATCGCCACGGAAGCGAAGGCTTCGTTGATTTCCACCAGATCCATCTGGTCCACGGTCATGCCGGCTTTCTTCAGTACCTTGCGGCAGGCCGGAGCGGGACCGGTGAGCATGATGGTGGCGTCGGCGCCGCTGATCGCGGTGGCGACGATGCGCCCGCGCGGCTTCATGCCGTAGTCCTTACCGACCTGCTCGTTGCCCAGCACCACCAGGGCGGCGCCGTCGACGATGCCGGAAGAGTTACCGCCGGTGTGCACGTGGTTGATCTTTTCCACGTGGTGGTATTTCTGCAGCGCCACGGCGTCAAAGCCGCCCATTTCACCCATCACTTCAAAGGACGGGTTCAGGTTGCCCAGCACGTCGGCGGTGGTGCCGGCGCGCACGTGTTCGTCGCGGTCGAGAACGGTCATGCCGTTACGGTCCTTGACCGGCACCACGGACCGTTGAAAGTGGCCCTTTTCCCAGGCGTTGGCGGCACGGGCCTGGGATTCAGCGGCGAACTCGTCCACGTCGCGGCGGGAAAAGCCCTCGATGGTGGCGATCAGATCAGCGCCGATGCCCTGCGGCACAAAGCCGGTTTCATAGTTGGTGATCGGGTCCATGGCCCAGGCGCCGCCGTCGGAGCCCATGGGAATGCGGCTCATGGCTTCCACGCCACCGGCGAGAATCAGATCGTCCCACCCGGAGGCGACTTTCTGGGCACCGGTGTTCACCGCTTCCAGGCCGGAGGCGCAAAACCGGTTGAGCTGGTAACCGGCCACGGTATCGGGCAGACCGGCGGCCAGAGCCGCGGTCTTGGCGATACAGGCGCCCTGGTCGCCCACCGGAGTGACCACGCCGAGCAGCACGTCGTCGATGCGGTTCACGTCCATATTGGGGAACCGGTCGCGCACTTCGTCGATCAGGCCGACCACCAGGTCGAGCGGTTTAACGGTGTGCAGGGAGCCGTCCCGCTTACCCCGGCCACGCGGGGTACGGATAGCGTCATAAATATAGGCTTCGGTCATGTAACCTTCCTCTCGCCTTGGGCCAATGCCGGCGACGCCCGTGGATCGGGAGCGCCGGCTCCTATGAAAATCAGGCGCTCAGAGTGCCCCACCGGCGCCGCCGCAACAATGACAGGAGTGCTCAACAGCCCTGAGCGGAAAGGACACGGCCATTGCAGGCCCCGGCGACACGCCCTAGCGTAGCGTCAACCGATCAAGGAGTTTTTCATGTCCGCACCCCTGCCCTACACCCTGGATGTCGCCCGTTCCCTGGCCTCCACCCTGGCCCAGCAAGGCCGTGGCATCGCCACCCGGCCGGCCGGGCGACAGCCCGCCGAGCCGCTGGAACTCTACGACATGGAGGGCTGCCCGTTCTGCCGTCTGGTCCGCGAAGCGCTCACCGACCTGGACCTGGACGTGCTGATCTATCCCTGCCCCAAGGGCGGTGACCGCTACCGACCGCTGGTGGAAAGGCTCGGTGGCAAGCAGCTGTTTCCCTATCTGATGGACCCCAATACCGGCGTGGACCTGTACGAATCCGCCGATATTATCGATTACCTCTACCGCGAGTACGGCGGCCGGCCGGCGCCCGCCGCCTGGCGTCTGCGCACGCTGCGTACGCTCAGTTCGTTCGCCGCCTCGGTGCCGCGCGCCGGTCGCGGCCTGCGCAGCCAGGACAGCGAAGTGGCCAAACAGCCGCTGATTCTGTACTCCTTCGAAGCCAGCCCCTACGCGCGGCTGGTGCGCGAGCGCCTGTGCGAGCTGCAACTGCCGTTCCTGGTGCGTCAGTGCGGCCGGGATCAATGGCAGGACTGGCTGCTACCACAGGTGCGCACGGCGCTGGACATGGACTACCAGCCCGGCCAGCGCCACCGTCAGGAACTGGTGGCGCGCACCGGCCGCATGGCGATTCCTTATCTGATTGATCCCAACACCGGCGAGGAACACTTCGAATCGCGGCGCATTCTTGACTATCTGCAGGAAAACTACGCGCGCTAGCCTTCTCCGCGACCGCTTTCGGTGCTATATAAGACTCAGTTTATTGCGATATAGATATTGCAACACAGCCACTGTGATAGAGAGTACCGAACATGAGTCGTCGCCAATTTGATGACTACGACGCCCAGGAATGGCAGGAAGAACACGAGCGGGCCGACAAGGAACGTCGTAAACGGGAAGCCAAGAAACAGCGCCATCACCTGGATGATGACGACCCGGCGCCCGCGGGACGGTCCCGGCCCCAGCGCGACACGCACTGACCTGTTCCGTCCCCGGTAAAGAAACAGACCAGGGAGCATGCCCGCATGCTCCCTGGTTCCCCATTGATGTCACTTTCCCGCCGCCTTGGTAACATCCAGGTACAGACTTCGATAAAGGAGAGGGGCCATGGCCGACTTCGACGATGATTTATTCCGTCAGGAAATGACCGGCGTCGCCCCCCTTAAGGAAGACGACCGGGTGCGCGATTTTCGTCGCGGCGAACCCAGCTTGACGCAGCGCCTGCGCCGCGCCTCCGCCGTCGCCCGCCCCGACCGCGACCCCAACCCGTTGACCCTGCCCGACCAGGTGCCCCAGGCCGGCCCCTATGACATTGTCGGTCTGAAAAAGAACGGCGTGCAGGAAGGGGTCTACCGGAAACTGCGTCTCGGCAAGTACGAGCCCCAGGCGGCGCTGGATTTGCACCGGATACGGCTGGTCGAAGCCCGCGACCGGGTGTACCTGTTTATTCAGGAAGCCCAGCAGCACGGCTTGCGCACGGTGTTGATCAGCCACGGCAAGGGCGAGCACAGCGAACGCCCGGCGTTACTGAAAAGCTATGTGTTGTTCTGGCTGGAACAGTTCGAGCAGGTGCTGGCGTTCCACAGCGCGCCGGCCAACCGGGGCGGCGCCGGCGTGACCCTGGTGCTGCTGCGCAAATCCACTGGCGCCAGCCAGAAAACCCGGGAATTCTTCCACGAACGCAGCCGCGCGCAGCGCTAGCGGTTGACCCGGTTCATGCCGTTGATCGCCGCCACCCGGTAGCCTTCCGCCATGGTCGGGTAGTTGAAGGTGGTGTCCACGAAATAATGCAGCGTGTTGTTGGGCGCCGGCTGGCGCATCACCGCCTGGCCCACATGGACGATTTCCATGGCCTGGTAGCCGAAGCAGTGAATCCCCAGCACTTCCAGCGTTTCCCGGTGGAACAGT
Source organism: Alcanivorax sp. (assembly GCA_036276955.1). Lineage (GTDB taxonomy): Bacteria > Pseudomonadota > Gammaproteobacteria > Pseudomonadales > Alcanivoracaceae > Alloalcanivorax. Next base: position 6,958 of record DASUNW010000132.1, read on the forward strand.
ATTTTCAGCATGCCGACGCGCTCACCGGTGATCTGCGCCCGGGCCAGATTCTTGAAAAACGCCTGGCCCACTTCGTAGGGCACCCGGGCCTCGGTCAGCTCCTGTTCGGTGCGGCCCACGGAGCTGATACCGGGAATGGTGTAAATGCCGGTGGGCACGTCGGTGACCTGCTTCACCGCGCCGCCTTCGACGATGCCCTGGGCGCAGAAGCGGCCCTGATCGTAGGACGCACTGGCCAGGGACGGCCAGCCGATCACGTCACCCACCGCGTACACCCCGGGCACCTCGGTTTGATAGCGCTCGTCGACGGCCAGTTGGCCACGGCCGTTGGGCTTGAGGCCGAGATTCTCCAGACCGATGTTCTGGGTGTTGCCGGAGCGGCCGTTGCTCCACATCAAGGCGTCGGCGCGCAGCCGCTTGCCGGAGCGCAGCACCAGGGTCACGCCGTCGTCGTCCGCCTCGATATGGGTGTATTCCTCGCTGTGGCGAATGGTGGCGCCCTGGTCGCGCAGGTGATAGCTGAGCGCGTCGGCGATTTCCGCGTCCAGGAAATCAAGCAGATGCTGCCGGTTGTTGACCAGATCCACGCGAATGCCCAGGCCGGTGAACAGACAACTGTATTCGCAACCGATCACACCGGCCCCGTAAACGATGATATTGCGGGGGGTGTGCTTCATTTCCAGAATGGTATCGGAGTCGTAAATGCGCGGGTGGTCAAAATCCACATCCGCCGGCCGATACGGTCGCGACCCGGTGGCGATCAGAATATTGCGGGTGCGCAGCGTCCACTGACGGCCGGCCTGGTCGTCCACGCGCACTTCGCCGGCACGTTCAATGCGACCCTCGCCGTCGAACAGACGCACCCGGTTGCGCACGTAGAAATCACTACGCACCTGCACCTGGCTGTCCACCACCTCACGGGAACGCTGAATCAGGTCCTGCCAGCGCACCTGGCGGGGGCTGATCAGGCCGCGCAGCAATGGGTTGCGCCGGGAGCGCACCACCTGGCGCACCTGGTGGCGCAACGCTTTGGAGGGGATGGTGCCCCAGTGGGTGCAATTGCCCCCGATTTGCTCGCCGCGGTCGACCATGGCCACGCGCAGGCCGCCCTTGGCCGCCTGCATGGCGGCGGCTTCACCCGCCGGGCCGCTGCCCAGCACCACTAGATCCCATCCCGAGCTGATATCCATAACTAGCTGCTACCTCCTCCCGCATCGCCTCCGCGTCGGTGGAAGGCGCCTTGATAAATACTTGACCGAGACCGTGATAGTCTGGAACTTCTTTACAGTATCGCCCGTGGCGAACTGCCCGCAGGCAACCGAAGGAGCCGATCTATGGAAACGGACCCCTATGACACCCCGCGCTCATCGTCCCGCCTGGGACGCACGGCGCGCGGCGCCGGCGACTGGCTGCGCCGTCATCCTATGGGCGCGCTGCAGATTCTGCTGCTGATTCTGGTGCTGATCGTGATCGCCCAGAATCTGGAAACCACGTCCATCGATGTGCTGTTCTGGACGCTGGCGAGCCTGCCCAAACTGGTGCTGATCGTAATCAGCATGGTGATCGGCGGCCTGGTCTGGGAAGGACTGCGCCGCAAGCTGCTGAAGCCGGACCGCACGCGGGGCGCCACGGTCACCAACCGAACACATCCTTGACGAACGGGATGGTCAGCGCGCGCTGACGGGCCAGGGCCACCCGGTCCAGGGTGGCCAGACGTTGAATCAACGCCGCCGGCGCCCGTTCGCTGCGCAGCACCATGAACCGGGCCACGTCGCCGCCCAGCTTGAGGCCGCGTTCGTTGGCCCGCTCGATCAGCAGCGTCACCAGATCGTCTTCTTCCAGCGCTTGCAGCCGGAACACCGGCCCCGCCGCCAACCGCGTGGCCAGATCCGGCAGCCCCCAGGGCACACCACCCGGCGACGCACCAGCGCTGAACAGCAGGGTGCCGCCGAGGGCCATCACCCGGTTATAAAGGTGGAACAGCGCCTCTTCCCACTCGCCGTGACCGGCGAACAAGTCCACGTCGTCCACCGCCAGCAACTGAAACTGCTCCATGGATTCGAGCACGTCCGGCACCAGCGGCAGCACCTCCGAGGCCGGTAACAGGCAGGCGGCACGCCCCTGCTCCTGGGCCCGGCGCACCGCCCCCTCGAGCAAATGGCTGCGCCCCTGGCCGGCGGCGCTCCACACAAACACCTGGCGCTCGTCGCCGTCGCCGGCGGCCGACACCGTGGCCCAGGCGGCACGGTTCGGCCCGGCGTGAAAATTTTCCAGGGCGTGGCCTTCACGCAGCTCAAGGGCGAGGGGGAGTTGACCGGTCACGGGCGGCTAGCGGTAACAGAACGTGGGTGACTCGGACGTCGGCTCCCCGCATTCGTTGACCCCCTCCAAACCGGCCACGCTGCGAATCAGTTGCGAGCGGCCGCCAGCGAAGTCCACTTCGAACTGGACCCGGTCGTCGCTGGCCACCCGCAACGCCACCGAGCGCATCGGCAGCAGCTCCGCCAGTGCCTGGCGCAGGCGATGCCAGGCTGTCAGGCTGCGCACGCCGCGCACAGTGATCCAGTCGGACTTGTCGACCAGGGCGTCCGTGGTGGATACAGGGCTCGATGGATTGGTATCGGCGGCGCGGTCAGCGGCGGAACTCACGGAATAGCGGTCGACGATGCGATCGGTGATCACCTCCACCAGCCGGTCCAGCGCGCCGTCGGTGTCGTCGGCGCGGTAGCGACTGCTGGCCACGGCCTCGCCTTCGTGGAGTAAACGCCAGTTGAGGGTGGTGCCGGCCTGGCCCCCTTCATACAGCACGGCCGTGGCCACCCAGTCGGTATCGTAACGATCCGAGGCTTGCAGCAGCGGGCCGTCGAACCAGCCCCGCACGTCGGCGACGGTGACCGAGTCACGATCGCGACCATCCCATTCCGGCAGTCTGAACGACACGCCCCGGCGCGCCGCCGCCGAAGTGAGCCGCTCTGCCAGGGGGCCGCCGGCGGCCACCATGCGGCCGCGCCCGGCGCCTTCGGCCACCAGCCAGACCAGTACCGGCGGCCGTTGGCCGCTCCACACCGGCGCGCCTTGCTTGGACAGATGGCGGGCCAGGGCCCGGTCATCAAAGACCGCCCTCAAACGCGGCGGCGCGCCGCCCTCGTAGGCGTAGCGCATCAACCAACGGGAGGGATTTTCCAGAACCTCGGCGACCCCCGGCAGCTCCGCCACCGGGTCGCGCCCGGTGAGCCGGCGGATCACCGTCTTCAGGCCTTGCCGCAGCGCCTGCTCGCGGGCTTCCGCACTCTGCGGTTGCTCGCCCTCCAAGGACACGAACACCTCACCGGCATCGGCGGCGAGCACGGGAGAGACGCACAGAAACCCGACAATCAGGCCTAACAGCAAGCGATACATCGAACCATTCCGAATCAGATAACTTCAGGGCGCGACATTATCACTGATATAACCGGCGCTGGCGAATATACACTCGCCGGTTCCCCCGCAGGGACGGCGGTTGCTAGAATAGCGCGCCCTCACCTTCCTGGAGCTTGCCATGAGCGAACAAAAACGGCCGCTGACGTACCGCGATGCCGGCGTGGATATCGATGCCGGTAATGACCTGGTCAAGCGCATCGGTCCGATAGCCAAGCGCACCCTGCGCCCGGAAGTCATGGGCGGCCTGGGCGGCTTCGGCGCGCTCTGCGCCCTGCCCGAAGGGTACAAGAATCCAGTGCTGGTGGCCGGCACCGACGGCGTCGGCACCAAGCTGCGCCTGGCCATGGAGCATGACCGTCACGACACCGTCGGCATCGACCTGGTGGCGATGTGCGTCAATGATCTGGTGGTGGGCGGCGCGGAACCGCTGTTTTTCCTGGACTACTACGCCACCGGCAAGCTGGATGTGGACACCGCCGCGCGGGTTGTCTCCGGCATCGGCGAAGGCTGTGAACAGGCCGGCTGCGCCCTGATCGGCGGCGAAACCGCCGAGATGCCCGGCATGTATGAAGGCGAGGATTACGATCTGGCCGGCTTCTGCGTCGGCGTGGTGGAGCGCGACGGCATCATCGACGGCAGCCAGGTCGCGCCCGGCGACACCGTGATCGGCCTGGGCGCGTCCGGCCCCCACTCCAACGGCTACTCCCTGGTGCGGCGTATCCTGGAACAGGCCGACGCCATCGAAGAGCTGGACGGTAAGCCGCTGATGGACCATCTGCTGGCGCCCACGCGCATCTATGTGAAAAGCCTGCTGGATCTGATCAAGCAGGTTCCGGTGCATGCCCTGGCCCACATCACTGGCGGCGGGCTACCGGAGAACTTGCCGCGGGTGCTGCCCAAGGGCGTGCGGGCGGTGATCGACACCCAATCCTGGCAGTGGCCAACGGTATTCCGCTGGCTGCAAGAACAAGGCCAGGTACCCACCAGCGAGATGTACCGCACTTTCAATTGCGGCGTCGGCATGGTGGTGGTAGTGCCGGCGGCCCAGGTGGATCAGACCCTGGCACTGCTGGAAGCAAGCGGCGAGGACGCCTTCGTGATCGGCGATATCCGCGTCAGTGACAATGACGAACCGGAAGTATCCCTGGAAGGCCTGGCCTCATGACCCACCGGCTTGCGGTGCTGATCAGCGGCACCGGCTCCAACCTGCAAGCCATTCTTGACGCCATTGACGCCGGCGAGCTGCCCGCCCGGGTCAGCCTGGTGCTGAGCAACAAAGCCGGCGCCGGCGGCCTGGCCCGCGCGGAGCGTGCCGGCGTGCCGGCGGCGGTGATCGACCACCGGGACTACGCGGACCGCGCCACCTTTGACCAGGCCATGATCGAACGTATCGACGCCCACGGCGCCGATACCGTGGTGCTGGCCGGCTTCATGCGCATTCTCAGCCCGGGCTTCGTGCGCCACTACCGGGGTCGTCTGATCAACATCCACCCCTCCCTGCTGCCCAAATACCCGGGGCTCAATACCCATGCCCGGGCGCTCGAGGCCGGCGACCAGGATCACGGCTGTTCGCTGCATTTCGTGACCGATGAGTTGGACGGCGGGCCATTGATCGCCCAGGCCCGTTTCCCGGTGGCGGCGAACGATACCGCCGAAACCCTGTCAAAAAAGGTTCAAGCCCGGGAGCACCGTTTGTACCCTCAGGTGTTGCGCTGGCGTGCACAACAACGATTACAGATGACCGACCAGGGAGTGGAACTGGATGGCGAACGTCTGCCCGCGCAGGGCTTTCAGATGGGCACGCACGGCTAGCCTCCTTCTCGCCGGCCTGCTGACCGCGACCCCCGCGTTCGCCGGACCACCGGTGCAAAGCTTCGACACGCTTTACCGCCTGAAGGCCGCCGGCTTCCCGTTCACCGTGGGCGCTCAGCGCACGCTCACCCAGGCCGGCGGGGGCCGCTGGCAAATGAAAGTGTCGGCCAGCAACTTCCTCGGTGAAATCCGTGAAACCTCGGTGTTCACCTGGCAGGGCTGCCTGCCGGTAACCCACTACTACGGCTACCACCGGGAAGGCCTGGGCCAGGTCAAGGCGGCGGAATTGCGCATCGCCGACGGTCAGGCCACCAGCGAGCGCACCGAGCACGAGCCCTACCAGTACAGCGTCGACGAACCGGCCACCGACAAGATCGCCCTGACCCTGGCATTACAATGCCGCCTGGCCCGTGGCGACCGCGACATCACCGTGAACGTGGCCGACGAACGGGGTGTGGAAAAACAGCGTTTCCAGGTGGAAGGCCGGGAGACGCTGGAAATCGACGGCAAGGAACTGACCACGGTCAAAGTACGCCGCCTGCGCGAGGCGGACAGTGAACGTCAGACCTGGCTGTGGTTCGCCCCCGAGGACAATTACACCCTGGTGCAACTGGTCCAGGAAAACGACGACGGCCGCCACGTAATGAACCTGGAGAGCGCGCCATGAGCTATCGGCTGAGCGGGCTGATCGTGCTGCTGGCACTGAACGTGTCCGCGACCCTGGCGGCGCCACTGCCGCCGTTCTCGGCCGAGTACCGCATCTACGTGAATAAAATTCCCACGCCGATCAAGGCCAATCTGGTGCTCGAGGCCGCCAGCGGCGAGGACCGCTACCACATGCGCTTCGAGGCGCATTCCTGGCTGCTTAACAACCGCGAGGAAAGCTGGTTCCAGTGGAACGACTGCGCCCCCCGCACTGAGCGCTATATCCATGAATTCAAGGGCTTCGGGCAGCACCGCTACCACGACACCGATTTCAACTGGCAACAGGGCCGGGCGGTGAGTGAATCAGACTCCGGCGAGGAATCCTTCCCGATCCCCGACGACGCCCTGGACGAGCTCAGCATGCTGCTGCGCGCGCGCTGCGTGTTCGCCACCGGCGACAAGGAATACAGCGCCACCAGTGTTTACGGTGACGACATTCGCGAACACCACTTCGTTGTTATCGCCCGCGAGACCATCGACACCCCGATGGGCGAGCTGGACACCCTGGTGGTGGAAAAGAAGCGGGAAGAGGACAAGGAAGAAAGCCGACGCACCCTGTTCTGGGTGGCGCCGGACGTCGGCTACATGGTGGTCAAGGCACGCCATATCGAGAGCGCGCTGCTGCACGGCGAACTGATCATGACCGAATACAACGGCCCCACACCGAGTAGGTCGGATTAGCCAACGGCGTAATCCGACACGGTCTGTCCGACACGGTCTGTCAGGTACGCGGCAGCGTCACACCCTTCTGCCCCTGATACTTCCCGTCGCGGTCCTTATAGGACGTCTCGCACACTTCGTCGGATTCCAGGAACAGCATTTGCGCCACGCCCTCGTGGGCGTAGATGCGCGCGGGCAAATT
>DASUNW010000133.1:0-54481 GCA_036276955.1 Alcanivorax sp.
GCCGAATCTCAAGGCGCGCCCGCCGGGCTGGATAAAGCCGCTGCCGTGGATTACCTGATGGCCGCTCGGGTGGAAACCGCCCTGCCCGCCGAACAGCTCTCCGTGGTCACCGAGTTCCCCGGCTGGGCCGCCGCCCTGGCACAAACCCATCACGATGAAGATGGCACCCCCACGGCCCGTCGCTTTGAAATCTATTATCGGGGGCTGGAGCTGGCCAATGGTTACCAGGAGCTCACCGACGCCGGAGAACAGCAACGGCGCTTCGAGCAGGACAACCTGCGGCGGCAGGCCCTGGCCCTGCCCCCCATGACCGCCGATCCTTTTCTTCTGGCCGCCCTGGAACAGGGGTTGCCCGCCTGCAGTGGCGTGGCCATGGGCCTGGAGCGGTTACTTATGGCTCGGCTGAACAGGGATCGTATCGGCGAGGTGCTGACCTTTCCCGGCGACCGGGCCTGACTTGTGGGATTCCAGGGAAGCCTGAAGGTGGGCACGAACAGCGTCTCTGGGATCCTGCCGGGAGCTTCGCTCCCTTTCGCGGGCGGGCCCGCTTGTATGGTTTCTCGGCAGGTCTCCCACAGCCCGCTCCTACCTGGGCTAGGCGGCGGCCTTTGAGGTGCGACCGGCCCGCGCGCAGTTTTCCGCGATCAGCTCGATCAGGCGCGGCTGCACCGAGGGCGGCAGATCGTGGCCCATGCCGTCGATGATGGCGAGCCGGGCGCCGGGCATGGCCCGCGCGGAGGCGCGACCACCGGCGGGGCGGATCAGCGGGTCGCTGTCGCCGTGGATCACCTGGGCCGGGCAGCGCACCTTCTTCAGCCGCTTGCTGAGATTGCCGGTGGCCATGATCGCCATGAACTGGTTGCGGATACCGCGCGGGTTCAGGCCCCGCTCCCAGCTGCGCTGAAACATCTCGGTGAGTTCCTCGCGGCCCTGATCCAGGGTGCCGCCCAGCTTGGCCATCATGCCCAGGCCGAAGGCCACATAGTCTTCCACGGTTTCGATCTTCACCTTGGGCGCGACCAGGGCTTTCAGCGCCGACGGCTTGGGCGGCGGCAGGAAGGGGCTGTTGGTGCTGGACATGATCGAGGTGACGCTGAGCACCCGCTGCGGGTGCGTGGCGGCGGCCAGTTGCGCGACCATGCCGCCCATGGAGGCGCCCACCAGGTGGGCACGCTCGATATTCAGCGCGTCCAGCAGGCCCATGGTGTCACCGACCAGGTCGTCCAGGGTGTAGGGCGCGTGCACCTTGAGGCCGACCATATAGCGCAACATCGCCATCATCGGGCCGTACTTGAAGGGCTCGCGGACCCGGCTGGATTTGCCGGCGTCGCGGTTATCAAAGGCGATCACCCGGTAGCCGCGGTTGGCCATGGCGTCGAGCAGGCCGTCCGGCCAGAACACCAACTGCGCGGAGAGCCCCATGATGAACACCAGCGGTTCCCCGTCCTCGGGGCCACGGGTTTCGTAAAAGAGCTCCACGCCATTGCTGCGCACCGTGCCTGTGGCCATGCCTGTCACCTGTGTCGGGTTCACGGAAACGCCCAACATAGAAAAGCCCGGCGCGAACCACAAGCGCCGGGCTTCTTTTGGCCCGCGCGGCCCGGCTAACGGGCCGCTGAAATCGGGATGGTTTTAAAGCACTTCGATGATGGTGGCGTTGGCGGTACCCAGTCCCTCGCAGATCGCCAGCAAGCCGTAGCGGCCGCCGCGACGCTTGAGTTCGTACACCAGCGTGCCCATCAGTTTGGCGCCGGTGGCGCCCAGCGGATGGCCCAGTGCCTGGGCGCCGCCGTTGACGTTGAGCTTGTCGTAGTCGGCGCCGAGGGCGTTCATCCACGCCAGCGGCACGGAGCCGAACGCCTCGTTGACTTCGTACAGATCGATGTCCGCCAGGGTCATGCCGGCGCGCTTGAGCACCTTCTCGGTGGCCGGAATCGGACCTTCCAGCACCATGGTGGGGTCGGAGCCGACCACCGCCATGGCATGGATGCGCGCCAGCGGCTTGAGCCCGAATTCCTTCACCGCCTGTTCGCTGGCCACCAGCACCGCCGAAGCGCCGTCGGTGATCTGGCTGGCGTTGGCGGCGCTGATGATGCCGTTTTCCGCCAGCGGCTGCAGGCCACGAATGGCATCCAGATCGGCGTCCCAGCGGATGCCCTCGTCCACGTCGTGCAGGGTTTCGCCGCCGTTATCCAGATTCACGTTGACTGGCAGAATTTCCTGCTTGAAACGGCCCGCCTCGGTGGCGGCGGCGGCGCGGCGGTGGGAGTCGTAGGCGAACTGGTCCAGGTCGTCCTTGCTCACGCCGTATTTCTTCGCCATGCGCTCGGCGCCCACGAACTGGCTGAAATTCTCGCCGGGGTAGCGACGGCTGATTTCACCGGTGAAAGGATTGCCCAGCTCCTTGGCCACGGTCACCGGCGAACCGATCGGCACCTGGCTCATGGATTCCACGCCGCCGGCGATCACCAAGTCCTGGGTGCCGCTCATCACCGCCTGGGCGGCGAAGTGGATGGCCTGCTGGGAGGAACCGCACTGACGGTCGATGGACACCCCGGGCACCGACTCGGGCAACCGCGAACTGAGCACCGAGGTACGCGCGATATTGAACGTCTGCGGGCCGATCTGACTGACACAGCCGTAAATCACGTCGTCCACGCGGTCCGGCGCCACGCCGGTGCGCTCCAGTACCGCGTCGATCACTTTGCCGCCCAGATCCGCCGGGTGCACCCGGCTGAGCCGGCCGTTGCGGCGGCCGCCGGCGGTGCGTACCGCTTCTACAATGTATGCCGTGGTCACGATGAGTTCCTCGCCTGAAACCGAAAGGACCTCAAGACTACGCCTGGCCCCAGGCGCGGCTCAATGACCAGATTGAACGCCGGCCCTGACCCGAATGAACCCTGACCCCGGCCGCCGCGACCGGCGGTGGCGCTTACAGGGTGACCATTCTGACCTGATACAACACCGGTCCGGTGGGCTGACCAGTGGGAGAGCCACCCGCCGGTTCCAGGCTCACGGCCAGCGTGCGCGAACGCCGCAGCACCTGGAGTTGCTCGTCGGTCAGGGCCGCGGTCTGCTCCTTGCCGGCGGCCGGCAGCAACCCCATTGAGATGGCGGCCCCGGAACGGGGCAGCAACCACAACTCGAACGCCCTGCGGTCGGCGGGGGCATCGACCTGCACGCCCTGCATGGACAGGTAACGCCGGCCGTCCTCGCTACGGGTCTCCAACACCCACAAGGGTTCCGCCTGACTGTTCTGAATCACACCCACGAAATGTTGCGGGGCCGGCGGCGCCGGCCAGAACACCATCACCGCGATCACCAGGGAAGCTGCCAGCAAGCCACCCAGCGGCCATCCCCAGGCGTGGAAACCGGCCCCAGAACGATCAATCCTGCCACGAACCTTGCGCCACAAGGCTGCCGGCGGGCGGCGTTCGGGAATGGCGCCGTTAAGTGCCTGAAAGCGGCGCTCCCAATACCATACCTGACGCCGCACCCGAGGCGATTCCAGCATCCAGGTTTCGAACCGGCGACGCGCGGCGCCGGTCAGCGTGCCCAGCACATACTCCGCGGCAAGGGCGTGATTACGGTCGTACCGATCCGGCTTCATCGTTCCAGACACTGGCGCATGAAATCCAACCCCCGACGGACCCAGCTTTTCACCGTACCCAATGGCCGCCCGAGGGTGCGCGCCATCTGGTCGTGAGTAAGACCGTAAAAATAGGCCAGCTGAATACTGGCACGATGCTCATCGCTGAGTTCGCGGAGACAGCGATCAAGACTTTTCTCGTCGGCGCTCGCCAGGGCCGCTTGCTGAGGCTCCATGGCGGCACTGCGCAACTGATTTTTGAGGTCGTCCACATCCTGGTGGCCACGTCGCTGGCGCAACACATCCATGCAGGCGTAGCGACTAATGGAGACCATCCAGGTCAACGGCGAACCACGTTCGGGATGGTACTCGCCAGCGTGGTGCCAGACTTTTATGTAGATTTCCTGTAACACGTCCTGGGCCTCGTGCTGATTGCCCAGCATTCGCAGGCAAAGGCCATACAAACGCGGGGAGGTGGCGCTGTAAAGCCTCTCGAATGAAGCCAGATCCCCTCTGGATGTTTGCGCCATTAGTTGCACCATATCCGAAAATTTTTCACTCATGGCGCGTCCCACTCCTTTGCCTACACGTCGCGCTCACGGGGAAGGGCGGAATTTTCATCAATGCCCATTGCTCCTCTGATACGCGCTTTGTCGCCAAACGGATGCAATAAAAAATTACTTTTTTACCGCATCCAAACGATCGCCCCATTCGTAATACAACGTGATCGCTACCAAAAAATGGAGATAAAAATGCAACATATGCTTGCCAAATCACCGCTCGCAATCGCGGTGGCATCGCTGGTTCTCGCCGCGCCCTCGGCGCTGGCGTCAAGCCACCGTGAAGCGCCGTTTATTACCGGCAGCCCAAAGGTCGACGGCACGGACTTTTATATGTTCCGAAGTTACGAACCCACCCGTTCGGACTTCGTAACCTTGATCGCCAATTACCAGCCCCTACAGGATTCTTACGGCGGCCCGAATTACTTTCTTCTCGATGAAAACGCTATCTACGAAATTCATATCGACAACGATGGCGATGCTATTGAAGATCTTACGTTCCAGTTTCAATTCAATAACGAATATAAAAATCTCGGCGTACCGGCCGGCGCGGGCACCAACACGCCGGTCCCGTTGAGCAATATCGGCCAAATCTCCGCCGGCAACACCGCCGCCTTGAATGTCACCCAGACTTACTCGGTGAAACTGATCACCGGCGATCGGCGTACCGGCCAGGTCCAAACCATTACTAACGCCAATACCAATTCAGACACCTTCGTTAAACCGATGGATAATATCGGCAATAAGTCGATTCCGGATTACCCCGCCTACGCCAACGACGCCATTTACCCGATTGCCATTCCCGGTTGCGCCAACGACGGCAGAGTTTTCGTCGGTCAACGCAAAGAAGGCTTCGTGGTGAACCTCGGCGAAGTCTTCGATCTCGTCAACACCAACCCGATCGGCCCCCGTGACGGCGAACGCAATATTATCAGCAACAAGAACATCACCAGCCTTGCGCTGGAAGTGCCTAAAAACTGCCTGACCGGCGGTGAGAATCCCGTGATCGGTGGCTGGACCACCGCCAGCGTTCCGCAGGCGCGCGTCATCAACCCGGCCCCACAGGGCTCCGCGGTGACCGGTTCCGCCGGCGCCAAACCGACCAGCGTGGAAGGCGGTGCTTACACCCAGGTTTCCCGCCTGGGCGCGCCTCTGGTCAACGAGGTGGTCATCGGTCTGCCGGACAAGGACCGGTTCAACGCCAGTGAACCCAAGGACGACGCGCAATTCGCTCAGTACGTGACCAACCCGAGCCTGCCAGTGCTGCTCAACGTTCTGTTTGGCGATGCCGCGTTGCCGCCGGAAACGCCGCGTAACGATCTGGTCACCGCCTTTCTGACCGGCTTCCCGGGCTTCAACCAGCTGGCCACCGTGACCCCCAGTGAAATGCTGCGCCTCAACACCGATATCGCCCCCACCGCCCCGGCACAGCAGAACGATCTCGGTGTCATCGGTGGTGACAATGCGGGCTTCCCGAACGGCCGCCGCCCCTATGACGACGTGGTGGATATCGCGCTTAACGCGGCGATGGGCAAGCTTTGCGGCCAGCTGGGCGCCGGCAATTGCGGCACCCAGTCCACGCCTCAGAACGGCAGCAACTTCTACACCGACGGTGCCCGAGCCGCCGGGCCCACCGCCGCCACCTCGGTGATCAGCGGTGAAATCGATAATGACGACACCTATCTGGCCGAGTTCCCGTACCTGGCGAATCCGGTCCCGGGCTCTCCGAGCGACGCACAGTAACAGGAGCAATCCGATGCGATTCATTAAAAACGGTGTGTTACTGGCGGGGCTGATTGCCGGGCTTGCCGCCTGCGGTGGCGACGATGACGACGACATCATCCCCGTGGTCGATAAAGCCACCAATTACACCGCTTTCGTGAAAGGACTGTTGGACGACGACCCCAACGGAGAGCCGGCCAGCATCAACAATCGAAACTTCCGTTTCACCAACCAGGAAAACCCGGATGCCTATGACGACGTCCTGTCGAGCAGCAATTAAAGGACAGGGTATCCTGAATCAGCTCCGGCGGCTCACGCTGCCGGGGCTGTTCCTTTTTCTGGGCGGCGCTTTCGGCAGCCACGCCGTGGCGGCGCCCTACACCCCCGAATCCGATGACCGGATACTGCAGCGGTTACCCACGCCGGAAGTGTTGAAGGGCGCCGACGCGCTGCAGCAGCAGTTGGCGAAGACACCCCGCGACCTGGATACCGCCGAACGGCTGGCGCGCCTGTACATTCAAGCGGCGCAGCGCGAGGGCGACCCCCGTTATCTGGGTTACGCCAGCGCGACGCTGGCGCCCTGGCTGGAACAGGCCGACCCGCCGCCGACAGTCCAGGTGCTGGCCGCCATCATTGCCCAGGGGGAACACCGCTTTACCCAGGCACGTTATTTGTTGCGCCAGGCGTTGCGGGAAAACCCTCGTCTCGGCCAGGGCTGGCTGACCCTGGCGGTGGTGAACCAGGTGCAGGGGCATTATCAGGACAGTCTGGATGCCTGCCGTAACGCCGCCAACCTGGTCCCCACGGGCGCGGCTCTGACCTGCCAGGCCAGCGTACTGGCGCTAACCGGCGAGCTGGTGCCGGCCTACACCACGCTCGAGCGCTACGCCTCCGCCGCCATCGATACCCCCGACGACGTGGCGGTCTGGATGCAAACCCGATTGGCGGAGATGGCCTGGCAACAAGGCGACAAGACCGCGGCCCTGGCCCACATCAAGGCCGGCCGAAGCATTGATCCCGACGACCGGTATCTTCGTAATCTGTACGCGGATTGGCTGCTCGCGGAATCCCGGCCTGCTGCCGTCATCACGTTGCTCACGGACCACGCCGATCAGGACGGTGCCTTGCTGCGGCTGGCGATCGCCGGCATCGCCGCCCAGGACCGGCGCGCCGATCTTTGGGCGCAACAGTTCCGGGACCGGAGAGCGGCAGCGCAGCGCAGCGCCGAGTTCGCGCATCTGCGCGAGCTGGCCCGTTTCAACCTGACCGTGGAACAGGATCCGAAGACGGCATTGGCCCTGGCACGCGACAATTGGCGCAGCCAGAAAGAACCCGCGGACATGCACGTTTACCTGGCGGCGGCGCAAGCCGCCGGTAAGCCGGCGGCGGCGCAGGAAGTGCGCGCCTTCATCGCCGAAAACGGCCTTCAGGACGCCCGTCTGAGGCCGTTTCTGGACCACAGCGCGGAGGCCGGGTGATGATCAGATTCGTCACCCTACTGCTGGTATTGATCCCGGCTCTGGCGCTGGGCCACAAGCCCAGTGACAGCTATCTGACCCTCAAGGTAGAGGACGGCGGCGCCCTGTCCGGCCAATGGGACATCGCCCTGCGCGATCTGGAGCGCGCGGTCGGTGTGGACAGTAACCGCGACGCCACCATCACCTGGGGCGAACTCAAAGCACGCCGCACCGAACTGCGCGACCACGTTCTCAGCCACTTGACCGTGATCGCCCGTAACGAAAACCGCGAACGCGTCTGCACCCTGGACAGCATCGACCTGAAAGTGGACGACCACGTGGATGGCACCTACGCCGTCTTTCTACTGCACGGCGACTGCGGTCTGTCACCGTTGTCGCTGACTTTGAACTACCGGTTTCTGTTCGACCGCGACGCCAGCCACCAGGGTCTGGTGAAAGTTCGCTTCGGTGACCGGCCCGGCCAGGCAGTGGCACTCAGCAACCAGCACCGCGAGCAGACCCTGCGGCGCGACGGCAGCGGCGGTCTGGCGGCGCTGGCCACTTTTTTCCGGCAAGGCGTGCATCACATCCTGATCGGCTACGACCACATTCTGTTTTTGCTGACGCTGCTGTTCCCGGCGGTACTGGTCTGGCGCCAGGGCGCCTGGCAGCCCAAGGAATCCATGCGCGAGGCGGTGACCACCACCCTGGGCATCGTCACCGCCTTCACCGTGACCCATTCGCTGACGCTGGCGCTGGCGTCCCTGGGGCTGGTCGATCTGCCCTCCTGGCTGGTGGAATCGGCGATCGCCATCACCGTGGGGCTGGGGGCGGCCAGCAATCTGGCGCCACAATTTTTCCCGCGCCGCTGGGTAATGGCCCTGCTGTTCGGTCTGATCCACGGGCTGGGTTTCGCCGCCGTGCTCGCCGACCTGGGACTGGATGGGGGCAGCCTGGTGCTGACCCTGCTGGGCTTCAATCTGGGCGTGGAAGCGGGGCAGGCGCTGATCGTGCTGATATTCGTGCCGGCGGCGTTTCTGGTACGCCGGACATCGGCCTATCGGCGTTGGTTCGTGCCGATCGGCTCGGTGGCGATTATCGCTATCGCCAGCGTCTGGGCGGTGGAGCGCCTGGCCGGCGCGCTGTAAGCGCACGGCCCGGTAATCAGAGCCGGCGAATGCCGTCGCGCTCGATGGCGATGCGCCCGGCCTTGTAGAGCTTGCCGATGGCCTGCTTGAAGGCGTTCTTGCTGCAGCCGAAGACGGCACGAATGGCCTCCGGCGTGCTTTTATCGCCCAGGGCCAGAAAGCCGTCCGAGGCCGCCAGCCGTGCCAGGATGCGCTCACCGAGCTGGTCGCTCTTGGCGGCGCCGGGCGGGTCCAGCGTCAGGCTGAGCCGGCCGTCGGCGCGCAGGCGCTGCACGTAGCCGGTGAACCGCTGGCCGGGGCGCGGCGGCGTGCTTCCCGGGGGCGCCTGCAACAGCCCCCAGTAGCGGTTGTCCACCGCCACCTTGTAGCCCAGATCGGTGCTTTGCACCACCATCAGCGGCACCGCGTCGCCCTGGCGGTAGGCGTCGCAGGTGTCTTCCAGGTGGCGGTCCAGCAGGGCGCTGGCGAACGGCCGGCCGTCCCGGTCGCGCACCACCTTGACCAGTTGCCAGCGGCCCACTTCCGGGCGGTTGCCCTGCTCGGCGAACGGCAGCAGCAGGTCCTTCGGCAGGCCCCAATCCAGGAAGGCGCCGACGCGGCTGGTGTCCACCACGCGCAGGCGCGCCACCTCGCCGGGCATCGCCTTGGGGCGGCCCAGGGTGGCGCGCGGGCGGCCGTCGCCGTCCTCATAGAGAAACACTTCCAGGGCGGCGACGTCAGCGGCATCGTCGGCGAGCTCGCGGGCGGGCAGCAGCACCTCGCCGAGGCCTTCGCCGTCCAGCAACAGGCCGGCGGGTATGCGTTTCAGCACCGCCAGGGTGCGGAGGGTACCAAGGAGCGAGCTGGGCGCGGTCATCGTGTTACCACATCAGGTCGTCGGGGATCGGATAATCCGCGTAGGGGTCGTCTTCGTCCTGGGTGTTCCGGTCGTTGAGCAGCACCACGGCGGCCTCGTCACGCTGGCGGATTTTCTCCGCCACGGTGGTGGGCACCAGCTCGTGGCCTTCGCCCAGGGCGACGATGGCGATCTGGCCGCGCGCCAGTTGATCGCGCTGCGGCTCGGTGACGTGCAGCTTCTTGATCTTCTTGTCCTGCACGAACTGATAGGCCACGTCGCCTTTGCCGCGGTCCAGGCGGTGGGTCTCGATCAGCTGGCGAATCTGCGCGACGACTTCACGCTCGCGCTGCTGGCGGTGGCGCTCCGCTTCCAACTGGCGGTCTTTTTCCGCCTGCTCGGCGCGCTGGCGGCGAGCCCGCTCGGCCGGGTCCTCCAGTTCGATCTCGCCGCGCTTGGCGCGGTTGGCGTCTTCCTTTTTCTGCTGCTTGGCGCGGCGCGCCTTCTTTTTGTCCGCCAGCCCCGATTTGAGGAGCTGATCCTGCAACGAATTAGCCATGGGCGGGGGTTCCAATAACGAAAATTCAGGGGTCAGGATAACGGAGCCGGGGCCCGCCTGCCTATTCTACCGCGTCTTCTATTGCAGAGAGGGCCCCGTGGGCGCCTCGCCGAGCAGCGGCTGGGCGCGGCGAAAGCGGGCGTCGTACCCAGGCTGCCAGGGGAACACGCCGTTCGGGTCCGGCCACACCATTTGCAGCGCCGGGTACGGCGCCGGCAGATCGGCGTAGAACCAGTTGGCGTAGCCCAGGTAGTCGTTATAGGCCGGCAGGGCCACGGGCAGGAACACCACTTCCAGGCCGTCGGCGATGTCGCCGTAAACCTGGAACGGGCGAAGGCGACGGCCCAGGCCGGTAATGCCCACGGCGGCGCTGTCCAGCAGACGGCTGGCGAGGGTTTCCTTGAGCCCCACCACGATCAGCTCCGGATGGTCCCGCTTGAGGAAATGCCCCAACGTGAAGGTGTAACCGGGCTCGCCGGCGGGGCCGGCCACGCTGAGGTGGTGCCAGCCTTTGCGTTCGATGCGGGCCAGCAGTTGCTTGTCCTGGTCGTCTTCCGGCTGCGGATAGCGGAAGCCCTCGGGCATTTCGTCGAGAAACATGGCTTCTCTCTCTAAGCGATCGCGTGCGGCGCCCTAAGGGATGACGTACGGCGCCTGGGCAGCGGCGCAGCTTACCAGAATCGCCCCTCTTGGTATGCGGCGGGGCGGATGCAATACTGGCGCGAAGCGCTTTGATGCTTTCTTTTTAGAACCAGAGGACCACGGACTATGAAAAAAATCACACTGATGGCCGGTCTGGCCGCGCTCTCCGCCGCGCCCTTCGCGCAGGCGGCGCCGCTTGTCGACGTGTACGCCGGCGGCTACGCCTGGAGCCCGGACACCTCCGGCAGCATCGCCTCCGGCAGTAACGATATCGATATGGAGGACGATCTGGGCTTCGACGACTCCGACCAGACCGTGATCTACGTGGGCCTGGAACACGCGGTGCCGGTGCTGCCCAATGTGCGCCTGCGTTATATGGATTTGTCCGATGACGCGAGCAATCGCCTCAACGAAACCGTCATCTTCAACGGCGAGGCGTTCCCGGTGGCCACCACCGTGGTCTCCGAATACGACATGGAAATGCTGGACGGCACCTTTTACTGGAGCCCGCTGGATAACGTGGTGAAGCTGGACCTGGGCGTGACCGTGCGGCAGATGGACGCGGACTTCACCATCCGTTCGCAGACCGTCGGCAACGTGGCCTCCGAGAGCGCCAACGAAACCTTCCCGATGGCCCACGGCGCGGTGCGCGCCAACCTGCCGCTGACCGGCGTGTACGTGGGCGGCGAAATCAACGCGATCGAGTACGACGGCAGCGGCATGCGTGATTTCGATGCGTACATCGGCTGGCAGTCGGATTTTCTGCTCGGCGTGAAAGCGGGCTACTCCCAGTTGGAAGTGGAACTGGACGACGTCAGCGGGCTGGATTCGGACCTTGAGATCGGCGGCCCGTACCTGGCGGCCACTTTCCGGTTCTGAAGGCGATCACCATTCCTTCTGAAGGCGCTCGATCCGGGCGTCTTTTTCTTCCCACAGATCGCTGACCCAGCGCTGCACACCGGCGCGAAATGCCGCATCCTCCTGATAGTCCCCGGCCCACAGGGCCGGGTCCAGGTTGTGCGTGCGCACGTCGACGATCACCCGGTCAATCTGGCCGCTGAGCAGCGCCCAGAAACCGGGCGGCTTGCCCTGCGGATAAGCGATGGTCACATCCAGCAGCGCATCCAGGTCATCGCCCAACGCCGCCATCACGAACGCCACGCCGCCGGCCTTGGGTCGCAGCAGATGCTTGTAGGGCGATTGCTGGCGGGCCTGCTTTGCAGGGGTGCGGCGGGTGCCTTCCAGAAAATTCACCACGGTCACCGGCATGTCGGCGAACTTCTCGCAGGCCGCCTTGGTGATCTCCAGATCCTTGCCCTTCAGTTCCGGGCGCTTATCCAGCAATTCCTTGGAGTAGCGCTTCATAAAGGGATAGTCCAGGGCCCAGAACGCCAGCCCCAGCAACGGCACCCAGATCAGTTCTTTCTTGAGGAAAAATTTAAAGTACGGGGTTTTGCGATTGAACGTCTGCACCAGGGCGGCGATGTCCACCCAGGACTGATGGTTGCAGACCACCAGGTACGAGGTGTCGCCGCGCAGGTTCCGGTCGCCGCGGATATCCCAGCGGGTGGGCGTCATCAGCGCGAAGATCTTCTTGCAGATCTCCGCCCAGGTTTCCGCGATCCACATGACGCCCCGGGAGCAGGCGGCTTTGGCCTTCTTGCCGGGCAGCGCCAGTTTAAACAGGGCGATCAGCAGCATTGGGCCGATCAACGTCAGCGTGTTGAGCAGCAACAACAAAAACGTGGTGCCACCGGTCAGCATGGCCCGCATCAGGCGAACTCCCTATCCCCAAAACGAACTCGGATCATAGCCAAACCGGGTACCAGGCCCAAGACCCTCCTTGTATTGAATTGTTGATCGCCGCCGACAGCGGCCCCGAGAGGGCTAGCGGGGCTCCACCGTCATCACGTCCACGTTCTGGAAGCCGCGCGGCAATTTGGCGCCGCGCCGGCCACGCTCGCCGAAGTAGTGCTCCAGATCGCTGGCTTTGAGGTTGAGGTGGCGTTTACCGGCGTAAATCACCAGCGTGTCGTCGGGCCCGAGCACCTGCACGTCCTGGACGAATTCCACGCGCTCGGCAACCCGGCCGCCAGGGATCGACATCATCTTGTTGCCTTTGCCCCGCGACATTTCCGGCAGGTCGCGAACCGGGAACACCAGCAGCCGGCCTTCGTTGGACACCAGCGCGATCAGATCGCTTTGCGGGTCACGGACCGGGCGCGGCGGCTGCACCTTGGCGCCCTTGGGCACGTTAAGCACGCTCTTGCCGGCTTTCTTATTGGCCAAGAGATCCGCGTAGCGCACCACGAAACCGTAGCCGGCATCGCTGCTCATCAGATAGGCGTCTTTTTCCTGGCCCATAATGGCGGCCACGAAGCCGGCGCCGGAGGGCGGGCTGACCCGGCCGGACAGGGGTTCACCCTGACCGCGTGCGCTGGGGAGGGTGTGCGCCAGCAGCGAATAACTGCGACCGGTGGTATCCAGGAAGCAGACCGACTGGTTGGACTTGCCGCGCGCCGAGGCCAGGTACTTGTCGCCGGCCTTGTAGCTGAGCCCGGCCACATCCACCTCGTGGCCCTTGGCGGAACGTACCCAGCCTTTTTCCGAAAGCACCACCGTGACCGGGTCGGCGCCCACCAGGTCCGCTTCGTCCAGGGCCTTGGCGTCGTTGCGCTCCACCAGCGGCGAGCGGCGGTCGTCCCCGAAGTTGTCGGCGTCTTCTTTCAGCTCCTTGGCGATCAGCTTCTTCATCTTCGCCGGCGAACCGAGCAGTTCCTCCAGCTTGTTCCGTTCCTCGGCGAGCTCGTCCTGCTCGCCCTTGATCTTCATTTCCTCAAGCTTGGCCAGATGGCGCAGCTTCAGTTCCAGGATCGCTTCCGCCTGGCGGTCGCTGAGACCGAACCGTTCCATCAGCACCGGCTTGGGCGCGTCTTCCCGGCGGATGATCTCGATCACCTCGTCGATGTTCAGATAGGCGATCAGCAAACCTTCCAGCAGGTGCAGGCGGTCCAGCACCTTGTCCAGACGGTGCTGCAGCCGGCGGCGCACGGTCACCATGCGGAACTGCAGCCACTCGTTGAGAATCGTGTCCAGGCTTTTCACCTGGGGGCGCTCGTCGATGCCGATCATGTTCATGTTGACCCGGTAGTTCTTCTCCAGGTCGGTGGTGGCGAACAGATGGCCCATCAGTTGCGCGATGTCGACGCGGTTGGAGCGCGGCGTGATGATCAAACGGGTGGGGTTTTCATGGTCGGATTCGTCGCGCAGGTCACTGACCATGGGCAGCTTTTTCTTCTGCATCTGGTCGGCGATCTGCTCCAGCACCTTGGCGCCGGACACCTGGTAGGGCAGCGCGGTGACCACGATGTCGTTTTCCTCGCGCTCATAGACGGCGCGTTGCTTGAGGCTGCCCTTGCCTTCCGCGTACATGCGGATGATGTCGTTGCGCGGCGTGATGATTTCCGCCTCGGTGGGAAAATCCGGGCCTTTGATGTATTCGAGCAGATCGTCCAGGGACGCGCCCGGATCCTTAAGCAGATGGATACAGGCCTGCGCCACTTCGCGAAGGTTGTGCGGCGGAATGTCCGTGCTCATGCCCACGGCGATGCCGGTGGTGCCGTTGAGAAGCACATTGGGCAGCCGCGCCGGCAGCAGCTTGGGCTCGTCCATGGTGCCGTCGAAGTTGGGCACCCATTCCACCGTGCCCTGGCCCAGCTCGGCGAGCAGCACTTCCGCGTACGGCGCCAGCTTGGATTCCGTGTAGCGCATGGCGGCGAAGGATTTCGGGTCGTCCGGGCTGCCCCAGTTGCCCTGGCCGTCCACCAGCGGGTAACGATAGCTGAACGGCTGCGCCATCAGCACCATGGCTTCGTAACAGGCGGAGTCGCCGTGGGGGTGAAACTTACCCAGCACGTCGCCCACGGTACGGGCGGATTTTTTGTACTTGGCGGTGCTCTTCAGGCCCAGCTCGCTCATCGCGTAGACGATGCGCCGCTGCACCGGCTTCAGCCCGTCGCCGATTTTCGGCAGGGCCCGGTCCATGATCACGTACATGGAGTAGTCCAGGTACGCTTTTTCGGTGTAGTCCCTGAGGGACAGGTCTTCGAAATCGTCTGCCATCTTCTATACTTCCGCCAGGTTGCCTTTCTCTTCCAGCCATGTCTTGCGGTCGGAGGCGCGCTTCTTGCTGAGCAGCATATCCATCAGCAAGTGAGTGTCGTCGCCGCCGGTCACGCTCAGGCGCACCAGCCGGCGGGTATCGCGGGCCATGGTGGTTTCGCGCAGTTGCATGGGGCTCATTTCGCCGAGGCCCTTGAAGCGGGTGACGCTGACCTTGCCGCGTTTCTTTTCCGCTTTGATGCGATCCAGCACGCCGGCGCGCTCTTCCTTGTCGAGGGCGTAGTACACGTCCTTGCCCACGTCGATGCGGTACAGCGGCGGCATCGCCACGAACACATGGCCTTCGCGCACCAGCGCCGGGAAGTGGCGCAGGAACAACGCGCACAACAAGGTGGCGATGTGCAGGCCGTCGGAGTCCGCGTCGGCGAGGATGCACACCTTGCCGTAGCGCAGTGCGGTCAGATCATCACTGCCCGGCTCGATGCCGAGCGCCACGGCGATGTCGTGGATTTCCTGGCTGCCCAGCACTTCCGCCGGGTCCACCTCCCAGGTGTTCATGATCTTGCCGCGCAGCGGCATGATCGCCTGATAGACCCGGTCGCGGGCCTGTTTGGCGGAGCCGCCGGCGGAATCCCCTTCCACCAGGAAGATTTCACTTTGCGCCGGGTCGTCGCTGGTGCAGTCCGCCAGCTTGCCGGGCAGCGCCGGGCCGCTGGTGATTTTTTTGCGGGTCACTTTCTTGGCGGCGCGCAAGCGTTTCTGGGCGTTATTGATGCACAGATCCGCGAGCCGCTCCGCTTCATCGGTGTGCTGGTTGAGCCACAGGGAAAACGCGTCCTTCACCACGCCGGAAACGAACGGCGCGGTTTGCCGGGAGCTAAGCCGCTCCTTGGTCTGGCCGGCGAACATGGGGTCCTGCATTTTCACGCTGAGCACGTAGCAGGCGCGGTCCCAGATGTCTTCCGGGGTGAGCTTGACGCCGCGCGGCAGCAGGTTGCGGAATTCACAGAACTCACGCATCGCTTCCAGCAGCCCGGACCGCAGCCCGTTCACATGGGTGCCGCCCTGGGTGGTGGGAATCAGGTTCACGTAGGACTCGGTGACCAGCTCGCCGCCCTCGGGTAGCCACAGCACCGCCCAGTCCACCGCTTCGGTTTCGCCGCTCATGGCGCCCTCGAAGGGTTCCGTGGGCACGCGCTCCCAGCCCCGGGTGCTGTCGATCAGGTATTCCACCAGGCCGTCGGCGAACTGCCAGGTCTCGGTTTCGTCGGTGTTTTTGTTTTCCAGGGTCACCAGCAGCCCGGGGCACAGTACCGCCTTGGCGCGCAGCAGGTGGCGCAGGCGCGGCACCGAGATGTTCGGCGAGTCGAAGTATTTTTCGTCCGGCCAGAAACGCATCATGGTGCCGGTGTTGCGCTTGCCCACCGTGTCCACCACTTCCAGATCGGCGGTTTTTTCGCCGCCGGCGAACTCAATGCGGTGCACCTCGCCGTCGCGCTTGACGAACACTTCCAGCTTTTTCGACAGCGCGTTGACCACCGACACGCCGACGCCGTGCAGGCCGCCAGAGAACTGGTAGTTCTTGTTGGAGAATTTGCCGCCGGCGTGCAGCGTCGCCAGGATCACTTCCACGCCCGGTTTTTTTTGTACCGGGTGCGGGTCCACGGGCATGCCGCGACCGTCGTCTTCCACTTCCACGCCGCCGTCCTTAAGCAGGGTCACGCGGATGCTTTTGGCGTGCCCGGCCAGGGCCTCATCCACGGAGTTGTCCACGACTTCCTGGATCAGGTGGTTGGGGCGGCTGGTGTCGGTGTACATACCCGGGCGTTTACGCACCGGCTCCAGGCCCGAAAGGACCTCGATATTCTCGGAGGTATAGGTGTTGGCCATAAATCTCTAATCGGTATGAATTCAGGTCAGGCGTATTCCGCAAAAGCGCAACACTAGCGGAATAAAGGCGTCGAAGTCATCAAAACCGTGGCTGCCGCCGAGGCCCCGGAACAGGTGGCAGTCGGCGTAGTATTCCCAGCCCTCGCGCCAGTCCAGGGATTCGTCACCGGTCTGGGTCAGCAACAGCATCTGCTCGGGCTTGCTGATTTCCTCGACCTGGTAGTGGCGAAGCTCGTCCAGCCAGGCGGGGTCGAACTGGTACGCCTCACCGCTGTGGTAGTTATGATTGATGCCTGTGTATTTGTCCAGTAGTCGCCAGGGGCGGACCGCCGGATTGACCACCGCCGTGACCAGATCGTGGTGCTCGGCCAGCCAGGTGGCGTAGAAGCCGCCCAGGGAAGAACCCAGCAACGCCACCGGGCCGGCGCCGGCGATGGTCGCTTCCAGGGTCGCCATGGCCTTTTTCGGTTGCGGGTCCAGCGCCGGCACGTGCAACCGGTGGCCGGCGCCGTGCCGCTCGAAATACTCCCGCAGCACGCCCGCCTTCCAGGATTGCGGCGAACTATTGAAACCGTGGATATAGATCAGGGAAATGTCGGACATGGGGAAACAGCCAATCGCTTAAGCGGACTCACTGTTCACTATCAACTATTAACTATCAACTGTTAACTGAATCAGTAGCCCTTGACCGACATATCGACTTCGAAGTGGATGCCCTCCACTCGGCTGACCGCCGTGTCGATGCGACCGTCGTGGTGCAGATCCAACCAGCGGTAGCCGGGGTTGGCGTCGTCGACCGCGAAGTCCACGCTGCCGGGCTTGAACTGCACGCAGGTGCTGGGCACCGCCAGCAGCCGTACACCGTTGCGCGTGTCGTCGTACTCCTGGTGCACGTGCCCCCAGAGAATGCCCCGAACCCGGGGATGGGCGTCAATCACCTCAAAAAAGCGTTGCGCGCTGCCCACCAACTGGGTGTCCAGCCAGTCGCTGCCCATCGGCACGGGGTGGTGATGCAGGCATACCAGCAGGTGGTCGCCGACGGCGTCGCGCAGGGCATCGTCCAGGAACTTGAGGTCCTCGTCGAACAGGTCGCCGGGCACCTCACCGGGAATGGTCGAATCCAGCAGCACCAGGGTCCAGTTGCCGATGTCCGCCACGCAGGGGCTGACCCGGTTATCCTGGCCGCGCAGGGCACGCAACATGGGCGCCGGTTTGTCGTGGTTACCTTCCAGCCAATAGATCGGCGCACGGAATCCGGACAGGGTTTTCGCCAGCCGTTGATAGGATTCGCAGGAGCCGTCCTGCGACAGATCGCCGGTGGCCAGTATCACATCCATAGCAGGCTGTTCACGGCGCACTCGATCGAGCACCGCCTCAAGACTGAACTGCGTGTTCAGACCCAAAAGCTCGCCGTCGGTATCCGCGAAAAGGTGAAAATCGGACAGCTGCACTACGCGCAGCGGCTGAACCGGATGCGTCAAAATCCCCGCTCCCGTTGTTATCGTGATCCCGATACCCACGCGCCCCACGCGCGCCGGCCCCGCCCCGGTCGAACAACCGACCTGCCTTTTCCCCCAGGAAAAAAGCGCTCTTCGGTTATATCGAAGATGATGGCAGTTGGCCAGGAAGGCGGCTCCGAATTCGGAACCATTGCTCGTTTTATTCGGTGCCGGACCGCCGCCAGGGCTCGCCGGACGAACGTCCAAAATCATGCACATGGGCCAGCCATTCGCCCAGAAAGCGGTTCCATTGGGCTTTTTCGTCGCGCTGGTGCATATGGCTGTTCGGATAGGGGTAACGGGCCTGCACACGGCGGAACGGTGTGGCTTCGGTGACCTCCGCCACCCGCGCGTCATGGTACAGCCGCACGGTGAGCCGGGGCGCCGGCATGGCATCGTGCAGGGCCTGGTCCTCGAACCGCAGGGTGGTGGTGTAGGGCGCCCGCTCCAGCACCCGGATACTGACCGTGCGCGGCCGTTCGTCGCCGAGCGACACGTCCAGGCTGTCCTGGTCGCCGAGCGCCCGCATCAACGGCAGCAGACGCGCGTAATTCCACTCGCACTGAGCCATCAGGTCGCGGAAGTCGAGGCGGTAACGGCGCGGGCTGCTCATGGCGCGGCGGCCTTATCGGAGCCCCATTCCCGGTCCAGTTCCGTGCGGTGCAGCAGCAGCCATTGCAGGGCGATCAGCGAGGCGGCGTTGTCCACCCGACCGCTACGCAGCAGGGCTTCCATCTCGGACACCGGCCGCACCACTACGCGGATGTCCTCGTTTTCCTCGGCCACGCCGTGCACACCGCCGGCGCCACTCAGATCGGCGCGGCCGACGAACACCTGCAGGCGCTCGTTGGAACCGCCGGGGCTGGGCATGTAGTGCGCCACCCTTTTCATTTCACCGATTTCCACGCCCGCTTCTTCCTGCGCCTCGCGGCGCACCAGGTCGGCCACCGGTTCGCCTTCCTTGTCCGCCAGGCCGGCGATCAATTCCAGGCACCAGGGGGTGTCGCGCCAGTCCAGGGCGCCCACCCGGAACTGCTCCACCATCAGGATTTCACCCCGCCGCGGGTCATAGGGCAGCACCGCGGCCGCCGGCGGCCGCACGAACAGCTCACGCTGCACGGTGCCGCTCCAGCCGCCTTCGAAAAGGCGGTGGCGCAGATGCAGCCGGTCGAGACGGAAGAAGCCCTGGAACGGGGTTTCCCGCTTCAGGACTTCCACGTCACCGGCGGTGAAGCGCGGCGTGGGATCATTCGTCGGCTTTGTGATAAAGCTCCGCCCCTTTTTCCATGAATTCCCGGGATTTTTCCTGCATCCCCTCTTCGGCCTCCTGGGCCGCCGCGTAGTCGCGTACTTCCTGGCTGATCTTCATGGAGCAGAACTTGGGTCCGCACATGGAGCAGAAATGCGCCACCTTGTGGGCGTCCTTGGGCAGGGTTTCGTCGTGGAAGGCACGGGCCCGGTCCGGGTCCAGCCCCAGGTTAAACTGGTCTTCCCAGCGAAACTCGAAACGCGCCTTGGAAATGGCGTTGTCGCGCAACTGGGCGCCGGGCACGCCCTTGCCCAGGTCCGCGGCGTGGGCGGCGATCTTGTAGGTGATGATGCCTTCCTTGACGTCGTCCCGGTTGGGCAGGCCCAGGTGCTCCTTGGGCGTCACGTAGCAGAGCATGGCGGTGCCGTACCAGCCGATCATCGCCGCGCCGATGGCACTGCTGATGTGGTCGTAACCCGGGGAAATATCCAGCGTCAGCGGGCCCAGCGTATAGAACGGTGCCTCGTCGCAATGCTTGATCTGCTCGTCCATGTTTTCCTTGATCATGTGCATGGGCACATGGCCAGGGCCTTCGATCATCACCTGCACGTCGTGCTTCCAGGCGATCTTGGTGAGCTCGCCCAGGGTGCGCAGTTCGGAGAACTGGGCCTCGTCGTTGGCGTCCGCCACCGAGCCGGGGCGCAGGCCGTCACCCAGGCTGAAGGTGACGTCGTAGGCCTTCATGATCTCGCAGATGTCCTCGAAATGGGTGTAGAGGAAACTTTCCTGGTGATGGGCCAGGCACCACTTGGCCATGATCGAGCCGCCCCGCGACACGATGCCGGTGACGCGCTTGGCGGTCATCGGCACATAGCGCAGCAACACGCCGGCGTGGATGGTGAAATAATCCACGCCCTGCTCGGCCTGCTCGATCAGCGTGTCGCGGTAAATCTCCCAGGTCAGGTCCTCGGCCACGCCGTTGACCTTTTCCAGCGCCTGGTAGATCGGCACCGTACCGATCGGCACCGGCGAATTGCGCAGAATCCATTCGCGGGTTTCGTGGATGTTCTGGCCGGTGGACAAATCCATCACCGTGTCGCCGCCCCAACGGGTGGCCCAGGTCATTTTCGACACTTCTTCCTCGATCGAGGAGGTCACCGCCGAGTTACCGATGTTGGCGTTGATCTTGGTCAGAAAATTACGGCCGATGATCATCGGTTCGATTTCCGGATGGTTCACGTTGACGGGAATCACCGCCCGGCCACGGGCCACTTCGTCGCGCACGAATTCCGGCGTGATTTCGGCGGGGATCGACGCGCCGAAACTGTGGCCGGGGTGCTGGTCGGTGGGCAGCCCCGCCGCGCGGTGCTCACGTAATTTCTGATTCTCGCGGATCGCGATGTATTCCATCTCAGGAGTAACAATACCCTGCCGGGCGTAATGCATTTGTGACAAGTTGCATCCGGCCTTGGCGCGGCGCGGCGCGCGGATGTGCGGGAAACGCAGGCCCTCGGTGGCCAGATCCCGCGCCCGGCGGCGGCCGTATTCGCTGCTCAGGCCGTCCAACTGCTCGCTGTCGCCGCGCTCCTCGATCCAGGCGGCGCGCACCGGCTCCAGCCCCTTGCGGATGTCGATGCGCGCATCCGGATCGGTGTAGGGGCCGGAGGTATCGTAAACCGCCAAGGGCGGGTTATCCTCGAACTTGCCGCCGGCCAGGGGCGTCGGATGTTGACGGATTTCACGCATCGGGACCCGAATGTCCTGCCGGCTGCCGGTCACATAAATTTTTCTTGAACCGGCGATCGGTTGGCAGGCTTCATCAATGGCATTGGATACGGCGTGACGTTGCTCGTCTGGCACGGTCGGCCTCCAGGCAGTGGTGTAAGTGGGGAGGAAGGCGCCGCCGGCCGCTAGTGGGCAGTATCACACTGGCCAAATACGGGCTGGGCGAACGTCCACACTATACGCCAGCGCCTCAAAGTCGAACAACCGCGCCGACGTGATCGGAACCGGCGGCCAAGGGGAGTGTCAATCCCTTTTACTTGCCATTACCATACTGCCCAGTTCACCTTTTAAGAAACCGTTACCAACAATGGACAATGCAATGAAGCGGAGCCCGATAACGCCCCTGAGTCTGCTGCTGGCCACCCTGGCCGCGGGCGGCGCCCAGGCTGCGGATCTCACCAATGTCGCCAACGCCGCCTGGGACTATGACGGCACCTGGCGCGCCGAGCGCCGGAACTGGGAAGCGGATCAGGAAACGCTGGTGCAGGGGCGTGCCGCGCTGCTGCCGACCATTGACGCTTCCTATGGCCGCTACGAAAACGAACGCACCATCGAGGAAGGCGACATCACCCAGGAATACGGCAGCGAGGTCACCACGGTGACCCTGGTGCAGCCGTTGTTCCGCGTGGACGCCTTCTACGGCTACAAGGAAGCCAAAGCGCTGACTTCGGTGGCCCAGGCGGAGTTTTATCAAGCGCGCCAGGATTTCGTGCTGCGCGTCGCCCGGGGCTACTTCGGCGTACTGCGCGCCTGGGACACGCTGGTCTCCGCCCAGGCCCAGGAGAAGGCAATAGGCCGCCAGCTGGAGCAGTCCCAGGAGCGGTTCGATGTCGGCCTGGTGGCCAACACCGACGTGGAAGAGGCGCGCGCCGCCTACGACCTGGCCCGGGTGAACCTGATCGTCGCCGAGCAGGAATTCGAAATCGCCCGCGACCAGCTGGAAACACTCACCGGCCGCAAATGGGAGACGCTCGCGGAGTTGCGCGACGACCTGCCAATGGAAGGCCCGCAGCCGTCGCGGATGAGCGCCTGGATCGAAAAAGCCGAGTACCAGAATCCGCAGATCCTGGCGGCGCGCTACAACGCCAAAGCGGCCGGCTTCACCGCCGACCGTCAACTTGGCGCCATGCTGCCCAAGGTGCAATTGGTGGCCTCCTACAGCCACAACCATACGGCACCGGAAGACAACAGCGGCGCCGGCTTTTCCAGCGGCATCAACCCGGACAACCACGGCACCCAGGTGGGTGTGGAAGTGACCATGCCGCTGTTCCGCGGCGGCGGCCTGAACAGTCAGCGCAAGCAGGCCGCGTTGCTCGCCGACGCCGCCGGCCTGCGTTATCAGCAGGCGATTCGCGACGTTAGCCAGCAGGCACGCACCTTCTACCGCACCGTGGAAGCCGACGCCCTGCGCGTGGACGCCCGCCGCCAGGCGATCCGCTCCACCCGCTCGGCCCTGGAAGCCACCCAGTCCGGCTACGAGGTGGGCACCCGTAACGTGGTCGACGTCCTCAACGCCCAGCAAGCGCTGTACGCCGCCCAACGCGACTACGCCAACGCCCGCTACGACTACATTCTCGACACCCTGACCCTGAAATCAGCGGCCGGTGAATTGGACGTGCAGGACCTGGTGGCGGTGAACGAATGGCTCTCCGAGCAGGAAACCCTGGACCTCTACAACCCGGATCTGGAAGGCCAGAGCGAAGAGCAGATGGTGACACCGCGCTGAAGCGCGCCACGGTTGGCGGCCACCACGGCCGCCGCCGCCTCGCCCAGACGCCGACGCTCGCCGGCGTCGTCCAGCAAGGCCCCGACCCGCGACGCCAGCGCCTCTTCATCGGCCACCCGCGACAGCGCCCCGGCGCCATCCAGCAGATCCGCGATGGCGGTGAAATTATGCAACTTCGGCCCGCTTAACACCGGCACCCCCCAGGCCGCCGGTTCCAGCAGATTGTGCCCGCCCACCGGCACCAGCGAACCGCCCACGAAAGCCACATCGGCGGCACCGAACAGCATCAGCAATTCGCCCATGGTGTCCGCCAGATAGAGGTTCACGGCGGCGCCCACCGCCTCGTCACGGCTGCGCCGGGCCACGGTCATGCCGCGCCGCGCCGCCAGCGTCGCCACCTCGTCGAAACGCTCCGGATGGCGGGGCACCAGCACCAGCAAGGCGTCGCCGTGCGTGTCGAGCAGGCGGCGATGCGCCGCCAGCACCGGCTCGTCCTCGCCAGGGTGGGTGCTCGCCGCGATCCATACCGGGCGCGCCCCGAAACGCTCACGCAAAGCCGCCGCCCGGGTGCGCAGTTCATCACCAAGGGCCAGGTCGAATTTAACGCTGCCGTTAACGCGAATCCGCTCCGGGTCGGCGCCCAGCGCCTGGAAGCGATCCGCCTCGGCGCGCGTCTGCACCGCCAGTATGTCGAAGCACGCCAGCATCGGCCGAACCAGCTTCGGCAGCCGCCCGTAACCCCGGTAGCTGTTTTCCGACAGCCGTCCGTTCATCAGCAGCAAGCGAGCGCCGTGGGCCTTGGCGGCGGCGCACAGGTTGGGCCACAGCTCGGTTTCCAGGATTACCACCAGGCGCGGATCGAAGGCACGCCAGAAACGCCGGTAGGCGGCGGGCAGCTCCCAGGGACAATAGACGTGCGTGACCCGGTCCCCGAATAGCGCCTGGACCCGTTCCGAACCGGTCGGGGTGGTGGTGGTCACCACCAGCGGCGTGTCCGGGTGACCGGCCAGCAACGCCTCGATCAGCGGCGCCGCCGCCAGGGTCTCGCCCACGGAGACGGCGTGAATCCACACGCTGCCACGCAGCCGGCCACGCCCGAGCCCAAGCGCCAGGCGTTCCCGCCAGCGGCGCCGATAGGCCGGCGCGCGGCGACCGCGCCACCAAAGACGCGCGAACAGGAGCGGCAGCAGAGCGTACCAAAGTAACGAATAGAGCAAGCGCATGGGCGATTCCGTCGGACCTCGGGCGCCGGACACCTGACGTCCGACCCGGCCGGCTATGCTAGCATAGCCGCGCATTCCATCGATGGTGATCCATGACCGTGAGCGTGACCTCCCCGGTGTTGAAACCGGACATCCTGATCTTCGGCGGCGGCATCGCCGGCCTGTGGCTGATCAACCACCTGCAACAGCGCGGCTATCAATGCCTGCTGCTGGAAACCGGCACCCTGGGCGGCGCCCAGACCCTGGCCAGCCAGGGCATTATCCACGGCGGCCTCAAGTACGCCCTGGGCGGCACGCTGTCCAGCGAGTCGGAGGCCATCGCCGGCATGCCCGACCGCTGGCGCCAGGCCATCGACGGCCAGGGACCGGTGAATCTGAGCGGCCTGCGGGTGCTCAGCGAAACCCAGAATCTCTGGTCCGCCGGCTCCGTGGCCAGCCGCATGACCACCTTTTTCGCCAGCCGCATGCTGCGCGGGCGCATTGAGAAACTGAAACGCCCGGACTTTCCCTCCGCCCTGGCGGACCGGCGCTTCAAGGGTCAGGTCTACCGCCTGGACGACCTGGTGGTGGACACCGAAAGCCTGCTCGACGTGCTCACCGCCCCGGTGCGCGACCGCCTGCTGCACTTCGACCCGGCGCGCCACCCGCTGACCTGGAACGAGCAGGGCCTGAGCGCGGTGGACCTGGATGGCGTGCGCATCGAACCGAAGCTGACCGTGCTGGCCGCCGGCGAAGGCAACGCCGGCCTGCTCCAGGACGCGCAAAAAGCCGAACTGTTCCCCACCGAAGCGGCGCAGAGCCGGCCCCTGAAAATGGTGCTGCTAAAACACCGCCTCGGCCATCGCCTGTACGCCCACTGCGTGGGCACCAGCAACAAACCGAGACTGACCGTCACCACTCACGACATGGATGACGGCGACGTGGTCTGGTACCTGGGCGGCGACCTGGCGGAAAAAGGCGTGGAGCGTAGCGACGCCCAGCAGTTGGACGCGGCGCGCCGGGAACTGGATGAGCTGTTCCCGTGGCTGGATTTCTCCGGCGCCGAGCTGGCGGTGATGGACGTGGCCCGCGCCGAACCCCGCCAGCAGGGCCTGGCCAAGCCGGACAACGCCTACGCCCGGCGCGACCGCGACCTGATCATCACCTGGCCCACCAAGCTGACCCTGGCGCCGGACCTGGGCGACCGGGTGGACGCACTGATCCGCGAACGGGGCCTGGAGCGCGGCGCCCCCCTGCCACCGATCCCGGAGCGTCCGCGGCGGGCCGAGATCGGCCGCCCGCAATGGCACCGTCTGTTCGGGGAGCGCGCCTGATGGCTTTTCTTCGTGAGCTGGGGGACACCGGCCTGACGGTCAGCGCCCTGGGCCTGGGCACCGTTAAGATCGGCCGTGACCAGGGGGTTAAATACCCCACCGCTTTTTCGATCCCCGACGACGACGCGGTGCGCGACCTGCTGGCCCGCGCCCGCGATCTGGGCATCAACCTGATCGACACCGCGCCCGCCTACGGGCGCAGCGAAGAGCGACTCGGCCAGTTGCTGCGCGACCGCCAGGACTGGGTGATCGTCTCCAAGGTGGGCGAGGAATTCAGCAACGGCGAAAGCTACTTTGATTTCTCCCCGGCGCACACTCGGGCGTCGGTGGAACGCAGCCTGCGGCGGCTGAACACCGACTACCTGGATTGCGTGCTGGTGCATTCCGACGGCAACGATCTGGACGTGCTGCGCAGCGGCGCCCTGGACGTGCTGGAAGACATGAAGCGCGCCGGTCTGATCCGCGCCATCGGCATGTCCACCAAGACCGTGGCCGGCGGCCTGGAAGCGCTCAAGCGCAGCGACGTGGCGATGGTGACCTACAATCTGAAGCAGGACGACGAACGGCCGGTAATCGACCACGCCGCCGCCCATAACAAAGGCATCCTGATCAAGAAAGCCTTCGCCAGCGGCCATCTGGCCGACGATCTGCCCGACCCGGTGCAGGCCAGCCTCAACAAGGTGCTCGGCACCGCCGGCGTCAGCGCCGTGATCGCCGGCACCGTCAATCCCCACCACCTGGAAGAAAACGTCCGCAAGGCCCGCCTCGCCTGCGGCGACCGGACCACTCCGTAGCCAGGATTTGTGGAAGCTTCGCTCCCTTCCGCGGGCGAGCCCGCTCCCACAAGGCTTTGTATTTCGGCGCGCGCCCCGATATTGCATACTGTGCGATCGCTGAACAGGGCTGAGACAGGCGGGTAAATGATCGACTGGGACAATATCGACACGGTGCTGCTGGACATGGACGGCACCCTGCTGGACCTGGCTTTCGACAACTGGTTCTGGCAGCGCCATGTGCCCGAGCAGTACGCCCTCAACCGCGGCCTGGACCACGCCGAGGCGGAACGGATTCTGCACGACTGGATCGAGAGCCACCTGGGCACCTTGAACTGGTACTGCCTGGACTTCTGGACCCGCGAGCTGGGCATGAACATCAGCGCGCTGAAGCGGGCGGCGGCGGACCGCATCGCCATCCGCCCCGGCGCCGAAGCGTTTCTGGCCGCCCTGGCCGCCAGCCCCAAACAGGTGATCATGGTGACCAACGCCCACCGTGACGCCCTGGATCTGAAGCTGGAGCGCACCGGCATCGAACGCTACTTCGACGTGCTGGTATCCAGCCACGATTACGGCCACGCCAAGGAAGCGCAGGCGTTCTGGCGGCAGCTGAACCACAGCCACCCGTTCGACCCGGCACGCGCCCTGCTGGTGGACGATTCCCTCCCGGTGCTGCATTCCGGCCGCCTGTTCGGCCTCGGCCACCTGGCCAGCATCCGCCAGCCGGATTCCAGCCTGCCGGCCCGGGAGCACACCGATCCGTTCCCGGCCATCGACGACTTCCAGCGGGTGCTGCCGTGAGCGAGGGCGTACGCATCGACTCCTGGTTGTGGGCGGCGCGCTTCTTTAAAACCCGCAGCCTGGCCAAGCAAGCGATCGAGGGCGGCAAGGTTCAGGTGGACGGCAGCAAGGCCAAACCCAGCCGGCCGGTGCGGCCCGGCGACCTGCTCGATATCCGCAAGGGCGACCAGCGCTGGACGGTGGCCGTGGAAGCGGTGGCCAGCAAGCGCGGGCCGGCCAAGGTGGCGGAAAGTCTTTATCGGGAAACCGAGGAAAGCGTGGCCGCGCGGCAGCGGTCCGCCGAGCAAAAGCGCCTGGCGCGAATGGCCGCCCCGATCCCCGATCACAAACCCAGCAAAAAGGAGCGCCGCGATCTGCAGCGTTTCCGCCGTAACCATGAAGGTGAGCTTTGAATAACGCTGATTTCAAACAACGTTTCCTGTTTCCCGACACCGATATCCGTGGCGAGCTGGTACGCCTGGAAGACAGCCTGGAAGCGATTCTCGGCAGCCACGATTACCCGCTGGCGGTGCAGGGCCTGGTCGGCGAGGCGGTGGCCGCCGTGGCGCTGCTCGCCGGCACCCTGAAGTTCAGCGGCCGGCTGAGCCTGCAGGCGCAGGGCCGTGGCCCGGTGTCGCTGTTGCTGGCGGAATGCACCCACGACGGTCAACTGCGTGCCCTGGCCCGCCACGACGGCGAACTGGACACCGCCGCCGATATCCGCACTCTGATCGGTGACGGCACCATGGTGATCACCATCACCCCGGACCAGGGCCGCCAGTACCAGGGCATCGTGCCGCTGGAAGGCGACACCCTGGCGCAATGTCTGGAGGGTTACTTCCAGCAGTCCGAACAATTGCCCACCCGGCTGTGGCTGGCCGCCGGCAACGGCCGCGCCGCCGGCCTGATGCTGCAGCGGCTGCCTGATCAGGTCGCCAGCCGGGACGCCAACCAGCTTGAATGGGCGCATTTCGAGACCCTGGCCGGCACCCTGAAAATGGAAGAGCTGCTCGACCTGCCGGCGGAGACGGTGCTGCGCCGGCTGTTCCACGAAACCCCGCCGCGCCTGCCCGAGCCGCAGCCGCTGCGCTTCGGCTGCACCTGCTCCCGGGAGCGCACCGAAAGCGCCCTGTTGTCGCTGGGCGCCGACGAACTGAAAACCCTGCTCGACGAGGACGGCGAGGCCACCCTGACCTGTGATTTCTGCCTTTCCCAGCAGCACTTCGACGCGGTGGATCTGGCCGAACTGATCCGCCGCCTTTAAGGCCCACCCGGTGTGCGCCAACAGGTAACAGAACATGACTGGCGGGTCGCCCTGGCATCGCCACTGCGCGGCTTTTCTGTCATAATCGCGCGCCTGTCAGGAGCCCGGCCACATAAGCCCAGGAAGAACCGATGAGCAACCCCATGACCTACAACGATCTCAGTCCGGCCCAGCTTGTGGAGCTGGCCGTTCAGCGTAACGAAGGCCACCTTGCCGCCAATGGCGCGCTGGTGGTGGAAACCGGCCACCGTACCGGCCGGTCCCCGATGGACCGCTACGTGGTGGACGAGCCCAGCACCACCGAGCACATTCACTGGGGCGCGATTAACCGCCCCTTCCCGTCGGACAAGTTCGATGCGCTCTGGGATCGCGTGGCCGCGTTCGTGACCGAGGACGACACCTTCGTTTCTCACCTGCATGTGGGCGCCGACACCGACCACTACCTGCCGGTGAAAGTGACCGCGCAAACCGCTTGGCACAACCTTTTCGCCAACACCCTGTTCATCCGCCCGGAGCGCTTCAACCCGCGCGACAAGCAGGAATGGCAGATCCTCCACGCGGTGAACTTCCAGTGCGACCCGCAGCGCGACGGCACCAACTCCGACGGCTGCGTGATCCTCAATTTCGCCCAGCGCAAAGTGCTGATCGCCGGCATGCGCTACGCCGGTGAAATGAAGAAGGCGATGTTCTCGGTACAGAACTTCCTGCTGCCGGAAAAAGACGTGCTGCCCATGCACTGCTCCGCCAACGTCGGCGAGAACGGCGACGTGGCCCTGTTCTTCGGCCTGTCCGGCACCGGCAAGACCACCCTGTCCGCGGACCCGGACCGTTACCTGATCGGTGACGACGAGCACGGCTGGGGCAAGGACGTGGTGTTCAACATTGAGGGCGGCTGCTACGCCAAGTGCATCGACTTGAGCCAGAAGAACGAGCCGGTGATCTGGGACGCGATCCGCTTCGGCGCGGTGCTGGAAAACGTGGTTCTCAACGAGGAAAGCCGCGAACCGGATTACACCGACGTGTCGCTGACCCAGAACACCCGCGCCGCCTACCCGCTGGAAAACATCGACAAGCGGGTGCTGGAAAACCGCAGCGGCGAACCCAAGCACATTATCTTCCTGACCTGCGACCTGACCGGCGTCCTGCCACCGGTGTCCAAGCTCAGCCGTGAAGCCGCCGCCTACCACTTCCTGAGCGGCTACACCGCGCTGGTCGGCTCCACCGAAATGGGTTCCGGCGACGGCATCAAGAGCACCTTCTCCACCTGCTTCGGCGCGCCCTTCTTCCCGCGCCGCGCCGGCGAATACGCCGAGCTGCTGATGAAGCGCGTGGACGAGTTCGGTTCCAAGGTCTACCTGGTCAACACCGGCTGGACCGGCGGCCCCTACGGCGAAGGCGAGCGCTTCAGCATTCCCACCACCCGGGGCGTGGTCAACGCCATCCTCAGCGGGGCGCTGGACGACGCCGAGACCGAACACCTGGACATCATCAACCTGGAGGTGCCCAAGTCGGTGCCCGGTGTCGACGACAAGCTGCTCAAGCCCAAGAACACCTGGGCCGAGCCGGAGAACTACGAAGCCCGCGCCCGCGATCTCGCCGAGCAGTTCCAGACCAACTTCGCCGACAAGTACGCCGACGTGGCGGACGATATCCGCGCCGCCGGCCCGAAAGCGTAGGCGGCGCCAGCGCCGCGCCACGGAAAGCCCGCCTTCTGGCGGGCTTTTTTGTTGTGGCCCGCTCCACAACGCGATTTCACGCCATGCCCACGCGGCGTTAGACTGGCCACCTTAATGGAAGGAGCCCATGAATGAGCAAACCCAAAATCGTGGTGGTCGGCGGCGGCGCCGGCGGCCTGCCCCTCGTCACCCAGCTGGGACGCAAACTGGGCAAATTCGGGCACGCTGACATCACCCTGGTGGACGCCAGCAGCGTGCACGTCTGGAAGCCGCGCTTCCACGAGGTCGCCACCGGCGCCATCGACGCCGACCTGGACGCGGTGGACTACCGCGCCCACGCCCGCCTCAACCATTATCGCTTCGAACCCGGCAACATGACCTGGGTGGACAAGGACAAGCGCGCCATCACCCTGGCACCGATCACCGACGGCCGGGGCGACGAAGTGCTGCCCGAACGGCATATCTACTACGATTACCTGGTGATCGCCGTGGGCAGCCAGAGCAACGACTTCGGCACCCCGGGGGTGCGCGAAAACTGCCTGTTCATGGACACCCGCGCCCAGGCGGAGCGCTTCCGCGAGCGCTTTATGAACACCTGCCTGCACGCCAATTACCGCGACGAGCCGGTGTCCGTGGCGATCGTCGGCGGCGGCGCCACCGGCGTCGAGCTGGCGGCGGAAATCCACCACGCGGTGGCCATGCTCAAGCTGTACGGCCATGAACACCTGGACCGCAAGCAGCTCAAGGTGACGGTGGTGGAGGCCTTGCCGCGTATCCTGCCGGGGCTCTCCGAGCGGGTGTCCGCTGCCGCCCAGGAGCGCCTGGAAGACCTGGGCGTGTCGGTGCGTACCGGCGTGATGGTGGCACGCGCCACCGAAGACGCACTGATCACCAAGGACGACGAAACCCTCAGCGCCGACCTGATGGTCTGGGCCGCCGGCGTCAAGGCACCGGATTTCGTCGGCAAACTGGAAGGCTTCGCGCTCAACAAGATCAACCAGATCGAGGTGTCCCCGACCCTGCAGGCCAAGGGCAACGACCGGGTGTTCGTGGTCGGCGACTGCGCCTTTCTCAAGCCGGACGGCGACGACAAGCCGATCCCGCCGCGCGCCCAGGCCGCCCAACAGATGGCCAGCCACACCGCCAAGAACCTGCACCGCCTGATCATGAACCGCGACCCCAAACCGTTCCGCTACCGCGACCACGGGTCCTTGGTGTCGCTGTCCAACTACAGCTCCGTGGGCATGCTCATGGGCAACCTGAAAGGCGGTAACTTCTTCGTCGAAGGCTGGCTGGCCCGGCTCATGTACGTGGGCCTGTACCGCATGCACCAGGCGGCGCTGTACGGCTGGCCGCGCACCATCATGCTGTTGGCGGCGGGCCGCTTCAGCAAACTGGTCCGGCCGCGCATGAAATTGCATTGATTCGCACACAGGTCCACACAGGGAGAAAACCATGACGGTGTTTACAGGATGGATTCTGATACTGATCGGTCTGGCACTGGCCGTCGGCGGCGGCTGGCTGGCGGTGCTGGGCGGCAGTTGGTATTACCTGGCGGCGGCGGCGGGCTTTTTGCTCACCGGCGCGCTGACGGTATTGCGCCGGCCCGGCGCGCTGTGGATTTACGCCCTGCTGATTCTGGGCACCGGCCTGTGGTCGGTGTGGGAAGTGGGCCTGGACTGGTGGGCCCTGGTGCCCCGTGGCGTGGTGATCGTGGCCATCGGCATCTGGCTTATCACCCCCTGGGTGACGCGCGGGCTGAACGCCAACGGGCGCCAGCCCTGGGCGCTGGCCGCCGGGCCACTGGCGGTGATGGTGCTCGCCGCCGGCGCCCTGGCGCTGACCGCGGTGCTCGGCCCCGACCCGAACGGCGTGCGCGGGGAACTGCCCACCGCGCGCACGCCGCAACCGGCGCAAAGCTCGCAGAGCAACATTCCCGACGGCGACTGGCACGCCTACGGCCGCACCGGTTTCGGCCAGCGTTACTCGCCGCTGGAACAGATCACCACCGCCAACGTCGACCGCCTGGAGCCGATCTGGACCTACCACACTGGTGATATACGCGGCGAGGGCGACCCGGTGGAAACCACCTACGAGGTGACGCCGCTGAAAGTCGACAACACTCTTTACCTGTGCACGCCACACCACTGGGTGATCGCCCTGGACGCGGATACCGGCGAAGAAATCTGGAAGTTTGATCCTGGGATCGACAAGGACATCAGCCGGCAACACCAGACATGCCGGGGCGTCTCTTATTTCGACGGCCACCGACAAACCGACAGCGTCACCCCCACTGACGGCAATGCCGTGGCGGCGTCCGGCGAGCAGGGCCGAAGCGCGGACACCAGTTGCCAGCGCCGCCTGTTCCTGCCCACCGCCGATGCCCGCCTGATTGCCCTGGATCCGGAAACCGGCGAGCTGTGCAGCGGGTTCGGCGACAACGGCTCGGTCAATCTGTGGGCCAATATGCCCCATAAAAAAGAGGGGTTTTACTACGCCACCTCGCCGCCGGTGGTGACCGAGAACCATGTGATCATCGGCGGCGCCGTGAACGACAACGTCTCCACCCGCGAGCCGTCCGGGGTGATCCGCGCCTACGACGTGGATACTGGCGAACTGGTGTGGAATTGGGATCCCGGCAACCCGCAACAGACCGACCCGATCGCTCCCGGCGAAACCTACAGCACCAGCACGCCCAACTCCTGGTCGGTCTCCAGCGTCGACGAAGAGCTCGGCATGATTTACCTGCCGATGGGCAACCAGGTCCCCGACCAGTGGGGCAAAAACCGCAACCCGGACGCGGCCCCGTTCTCGTCGTCGATCGTCGCCCTCGACATCGACACCGGCGAACTGCGCTGGGTGTTCCAGACCGTGCACAACGACCTCTGGGACATGGACGTGCCGGCTCAGCCGAGCCTGATGAACCTGGATACCGAGAACGGCTCCGTGCCGGTGCTGGTGGCGCCCACCAAGCAGGGCGACGTGTACGTTCTCGACCGCCATACTGGCGAGCCGGTGCTGCCGGTGAGCGAGGAAAAGGCGCCGGACAGCCTCGGTTACCAGCCGGTGGCCGCCACCCAGCCGAGTTCATCGCTGAGCCTCAATCCGCCGCCGCTGGAAGGCCGGGACATGTGGGGCGCGACGCTGTTCGACCAGCTGATCTGCCGCATCCAGTTCCACCGGTTGAACTACCAGGGCCGCTACACGCCGCCCTCGGAAGTCGGCAGTCTGATTTATCCGGGCAATTTCGGCGTGTTCAACTGGGGTGGCCTGGCGGTGGATCCGGAGCGTCAGGTGGCGTTCGCCACACCGGGGTATCTGGCGTTCGTGTCGACGCTGATTCCGCGCCAGGACGACACCACCAACTACGTGTCCGACGGCAAACCCGGGCTGAACGAAAACTACGGCGCGCCGTATGCGGTGTCCCTGAAACCCTTCCTGTCACCGCTGGGACTGCCTTGCCAGCAACCGCCGTGGGGCTACGTGGCCGGGCTTGATCTGCGCAGTGGCGAAGTGGTGTGGAAGCACCGCAACGGCACCGTGCGGGATCAGTCCCCCGTGCCGCTGCCGTTCAAGATGGGGGTGCCGGACCTGGGCGGCCCGATCGTCACCGCCGGCGGCGTGGCGTTCATGAGCGGCACCATTGATTACTACGTGCGCGCCTATGACGTCACCACCGGCGAGCAGCTGTGGGAAGATCGCCTGCCGGCCGGTGGCCAGGCCACGCCGATGACCTACCTGGATAGCCAGGGCCGCCAGCGCGTGCTGGTGGTGGCCGGCGGTCACGGCTCCCTGGGCACCAAAGCCGGCGATGCCATCATCGCCTATGGCCTGAAGGAAGACTAAAGCGTCAGCGCCACCGTGGTGCCGACCACCCAGGCGTCTTCGACCGCGTCGTTGGCGCCCGGGTGGACCATATACTGCAGATTGGGGCGCAGGGTCAGCCAGGGCGTGATCACAAGGCTGTAATACAGCTCGGCGTTCCATTCGTCGCTCTGCGGCGGCACGTAAGCGGCCGCGGCGGGGCCCGCCAACAGCGCGTTCCCGGCGGTGGCGGCATCCACATAAGCGTCACCGATCTCGGCGTAGGCCAGACCCAGACCCAACCGGTCGCGGGGGCGTCCCTCGATCAACCCGCGCCAGGTCGCCCCGGCGGACAGGTAGCGGGCCACGTAGGCGGTGTCCGGGTCGTGCCAGCTCCCCTGGGTGAACAACGTCAGACCCCGCTGATCGCCGTGCGGCGCACTGACCTGCTGCTGCACCACGAAGTAGCCACCGTAGCGGCGTCCGGTGGTGCCGCCGTCATCGTAATCGGTGGCTTCGGCACTGCTGTAGTAGGCGCCGAGCTTGTACTTGCCGGGCAAACCGCCCGGGCCCTGGTCCGGCACCCAGCCCACCTCCACCGGCGTGATCACACCCTCGCTGCCGTGCCGATAGAGATTCAGGCTCTGGTCCGGATCCAGGTTCTCCGGGTTCTGATCGAACACACCGACTTGCAGATAGCGATGCCCGGCGTCCTCCAGTTTCACCCGGCCGCCCCACTGCGACACCGGCCAGTTGTACCAAACGCCGCCGGCCTGGTTGCCCGGCTGACCGCTGCCCAAGTAGAGATTCTGGAACTGGCTGTCGAGGGTGGCGAAGTCGTCACTGAGAGGAATACGGCCGAGCTTGTACTTCAGCGCCCCGTCAAACAATCCCTGTTGAAACCAGAACTGCGTGAGCCGCGTGACGTTGCCGCGACCGAACACCTCTTGCACCGACGACACGCCGCCGGTGGCCGGGTCCACCAGCCGTTCGCTGGTCAGGTTCTCGCCGTTGCGGTTGGTTAATGTGATCTGGACGTCGGCGTTATTCACGCCCACTAGACGCTGCAGGTCCAAAGATAGGGTGGCGTGGAACTGGTCCGCGTAGGCGACCCGTCCGTCCTCGCGGAAGCCGCCGTTCAGGTTGTGCGCCATCTCGCCCACATAGCCGAGATCGAACATCAGGCCCTGGCGGGCGAGTCGCGGCCGCGCGCCGGCCCAATCACCCAGTGCATAGTCACCCTCGGGGTCCAGCGGCGCGGCGCGCACCGTTGCCCAGGGCGTGGACAGGGGTAATGCCGCCAGCGCCGCGATCATCGCCCGGTGGCGAAAGTGGCCCGGTTTCATGGCGCTCCTCCTTGATGCCGTGACAGGGAGCCTTTACAGAACTCCCTAGCAGAGTCCGCCT
The DNA here is from genome assembly GCA_036276955.1 of Alcanivorax sp. Lineage (GTDB taxonomy): Bacteria > Pseudomonadota > Gammaproteobacteria > Pseudomonadales > Alcanivoracaceae > Alloalcanivorax. Next base: position 35,024 of record DASUNW010000133.1, read on the forward strand.
TGATGGCGGGCACGTCAATATCCGGGTCCGGCGCGGTGATAGGCCGTGGCGCCCTCACCCGCTACACTGAGAACCCATGAACCCAGACAACAAAGCGATTCAAACCGCCGGTTATGTTTACCGCGTCGCCAAGAACGCCGCGGGCTTCTGGCTGGAAGCCAACGCGGTGAGCTACGCCGGCGCCCTGGCGTTTTTCACCCTGTTCTCGATCGCCCCGGTGGTGATCCTGGCGGTGCAGGTGATCGGGCTGGTGATGAGCACCGACGCGGCCATGACCCGGATCATGACCCAACTTCAGGAAACCGTCGGCGCCGACGCCGCCGAGACGGTGCGCACCGCGGTAGCCGCCAGCCGGATCGAACAGGGCGGCATTCTGCCCACGCTGATCGGTCTGGGCGCCATGGTGATCGGCGCCACCACCGTGTTCGCGCAGATGCAGCGTTCCCTGAACAACGTCTGGGATATCGCCCCGCGCCCCTCCCGAAATACCATTCTGGCGCTGCTGAAAAGCCGGCTGATGTCGCTCACGGTGGTGCTTTCGATCGGCTTCGTATTGATGGTCTCGCTGTTTCTGAGCGTGCTGCTGCAGGCTATCATGGTGTTCGCCCGGGACTGGCTGCCGGTCCCGGCGGGCCTGGTGGTAAGTCTGGAAACCCTGGTCTCGGTGGTGGTGGTGACGCTGCTGTTCGCCACCATTTTCAAGGTCCTGCCGGATGCGGTGCTGCGTTGGAAAGACGTGCTTTCCGGCGCGCTGGTCACCGCCCTGCTGTTCGTCCTAGGGCGTTTCCTGATCGCCTTTTATCTGTCCCATACCGCCACCGCCTCCACCTACGGCGCCGCCGGCTCGCTGGTGTTGCTGCTGCTGTGGGTCTACTACTCGTCGCTGATCCTGCTGTTCGGCGCCGCCATTACCCGCGCCCACACCGAAGCGCGTGGCATCACCATCCGCCCCAGCCGCGCCGCGGTCCGCATTCACCGCCAAAAGATCGAGGACCCGGCCGGCGGTTAAACGGGTTGATGCCCCCTTCACCCCTGTTTCGTCACCCTTTTGGGTAATATCGAATCAATACAAAACAGGGGGACATCATGAACATTCGCCGCAACCCGCCGCGTCTGGCGCTCACCGCCGTGGCGCTGAGCCTGCCGCTGGTGGCCTGCGATTCCATGGAAACGCGCACCAAGGAAGTCACCGCCACCGCCTACACCCTGTCCGAGGCGGAAACCAAGAAAGGCAACGTGGGCTTGGCCGCCTGGGGCGATCAGTTGGAGCCGGGCATGAAAGTGATCGCCGTATCCCGGGATCTGATTCCCCAGGGGCTGGGCCACGAAGCGGTGGTCAAGATCGAGGGCCTGGAGGGTGAGTACGTGGTCCGCGACAAAATGAACCGACGCTGGACCGAGAAGATCGACATTCTTATGGCGGATCGCGCCGCGGCCCGCGAATGGGGCAAACAGACCGTGACCATCAGCTGGCAGGTGCCGGAAAGCGAGACCGAATAACGGGACCGGCGGCAAATCCGCACGCCGTGATCGCGCACGGTGCACTCGGCGACCACCGCGTGCTGGGGTATGCTTCCCTACTGACGTTTTTATAGGGGGAAGCCACATGGGCGACAGCTCTTTGAACGGTAGGGTGGTGCTGATCACCGGCGCCGGCGGCGGCATCGGTCGTGCCACGGCGGAAAAGCTGGGCCGCGACGGCGCCCGCCTGATGCTGTCCGACATCGACGGCGACGCCGCCGAGGCCAGCGCCGAATCGATCCGCCGGGTCGGCGGCAAGGCCCTGGCCCGTGCCACCGACGTGAGCAGCGACAGCCAGGTCGCCGCGCTGGTGGCCGCCACCCTGGACGCCTACGGCCAACTGGACGGCGCCTTCAACAACGCCGGCATCGAGGAAGAGAACGACAAGGTCGCCGATGTGGACGAAGCCCTGTTCGACCGGGTCATGGCGATCAACGTCAAGGGCGTCTGGTTGTGCATGAAACACCAAACCGCCGTAATGGCGACCGGCAGCATCGTCAATACCGCCTCGGTGGCCGGGCTGGTGGGGGCACCACGCCGCGCCGCCTACGCCGGCAGCAAGCACGCGGTGGTGGGCATGACCAAGAGCGTCGCCGCCGAATACGCCCTGCAGGGCATCCGCGTGAACACCGTTTGCCCGGGCATTATCCGCACCGCGATGATGGAACGGGCGATTGAACAGGCGGCCCGCGCCGGCTACGCCAGCGAGGAAAAGCAACGCCAGTTCCACCGCGCCATGCACCCGCTGGGCCGGGTCGGCGAAGCGGACGAAGTGGCGGACGCGGTGATCTGGCTGCTGTCCGGCGCGTCATCGTTCGTCACCGGCCACCAATTGGCCGTGGACGGCGGCCTCACCGCGCTCTGATTCCAGGAGAACACACAATGCTGACACTGCACGGCTTCAACGCCAGCAACTACGTGAACATGGTCAAGTTCGCCCTGCTCGAAAAAGGCCTGGCGTTCGAACAAACCACGCTGTATCCGAGCCAGGAAGACGCGGTGCTGGCTCTCAGCCCGATGGGCAAGGTGCCGGTACTGGAAACCGACGGCGTCTTCCTGGCGGAAACCAACGTGATCCTGGAATACCTGGACGAGACCGGCAAGGACGCCCCTCTGTACCCGGCCGATGCGCTGCAAAAGGCCACCGTGAAGCAGCTCGCCAAGCACATTGAACTGTACCTGGAGCTGCCCGCCCGGCGCTGTTACCCGGAAGTGTTTTTCGGCGGCCAGGTCAGTGACGAAACCAAGGAACAGACCCGCGAGGCACTGCTTAAAGGGATGCGCGGCCTGGCCCGCAAGGCACGCTGGCAGCCGTTCCTGGCCGGCGACCAGCTCACCGCCGCCGATGTGTTCTTTCTGTACAGCGCGGACCTGGCCAAGGCGGTGGCCGGCAAACTGTTCGGCATTGATCTGCTGGCGGAAGCGCCGGGCAGCGCCGAGCTCCTGGCGCGGCTTAACCAGCGCGGCAGCGCCAAAACCGTGGCCGCCGAGCGGGACGCGGCGATGGAGAAATTCCTCAAGTACGCGCGGGGCGGCAAATAATGCGCTCCACGTCCCTGTTTTCACGCCATTGGCCACTCGCCACCGCCGCGCTGCTACTGTCCGCCTGCGCGGACGCCAACAGCCCGCTGGAGCCGGAATACGATCCGGCGGTCTCCGCCACCGCCGTCGTCGAAGGGCTGAACCACCCCTGGTCGCTGGCGTTCCTGCCCGACAACGAATGGCTGATCACCGAACGCAGCGGCGACCTGCGCCGCGTCCGTGACGGCAAGCTGCTCGACGCTCCGGTGACCGGCGTCCCCGAGGTGGTGGCCAAGGGCCAGGGCGGCCTGTTCGACGTGCTGCCCCACCCGCATTTCGACGATAACCGGCGCCTCTATCTCAGCTACGCCAAGGCCTGTGACGGCGGCGCCACCACCGCGGTGGGCCATGGCGTCTACGCGGACGGCGAGCTGAAGCAGTTCCAGGACATCTTCATCGCCGACGCCTGCACCGACACCGCCAAGCATTTCGGCGGTCGTATTCTGTTCGACAACGACGGCTATCTGTTCGTCACCGTTGGCGACCGGGGCCAGCGCGAGCGCGCCCAGGACACCGGCGGCCACGGCGGCAGCGTGATCCGCGTTAACGACGACGGCAGCGTGCCCAGCGATAACCCGCTGGTGGGCCAGGACGGCGCCAAGAGCGCAATCTGGAGCTGGGGCCACCGCAACCCCCAGGGGCTGGCGCTGCATCCGCAAACCGGCGAACCCTGGCTCAACGAACACGGCCCACGCGGCGGCGACGAAATCAATGTGGTGCGCGCCGGCGTCAATTACGGCTGGCCGGTGATCACCTACGGCAACGAATACTACGGCCCGGATATCGGCCAGGAAAAAAAGGAAGGCTACGCCCAGCCGCTGCACTACTGGGTGCCGTCCATCGCGCCCTCGGGCATGGCGTTCGTGACCAGCGACCGCTACCCGGAATGGCAAGGTGATGTGGTGTCCGGGGCGCTGAAACTCACCCACCTCAACCGGGTGGCGTTCGACGGCACCGAGGCCACCGGCGAAACCCGCTACCTGCAGGAGCGGGGCGCGCGCATCCGCGATGTGCGCCAGGGCCCGGACGGCTATCTCTATTTGCTCACCGACGCGCCGGAAGGCAAGCTGCTGCGAGTGGAGCCCCTACACGCCTCGGAGCAACCGCAGTGAAGAAGCTCAAGAACGAGAAGGAACTGGTCAAAAAAGCCATCGCCATGGGCATGGAATACGGCGAGAAGCGCGGCGTGGTGGAATTCGAAGCCACCGATTCCGCCGCTGAAAAAGTGGAGTACATCTACCGGCTGCTGGTGCACGACAACCTGATCCAACCGCTGCCGGAAGATCAGGTGTCGCAGCAATCCATGCAGCATAAGCTGGCGATCTGGGCCTCGAAACAGTAGCCCCGGCTTACAGACAGCCCGCCAGCGCGTCGACACCAGCTTCGATGGACGCCTCGTCGATCATCCCCAACCCGAGCAGAACGCCTGATCCTTGCCGCGCGGGATGGTGGAACATCCCCAGGTCCAGGGCCCCGATCTCCGCCTCCGCCAGTTTCTCCGCCAAGCCGTCCACCGGTTGATTGAAACGCACCGCCAGGTGCAGGCCGGCCACCTGGGGCAGCACCGTCCAGGGCGCCCGCGCCGCCTCTAACGCCGTGATCAGGCGATGGCGGCGGCGCAGGTAAAGCCGCTGCATGCGGCGCAGGTGACGGGCGAAGGCGCCGCTTTCCATCAACAGGGCCAGCGCGCGCTGAGTGAGCACCGGCGAGTAGCCGTCATTGAACACCTTCGCCTGCCGCAAGGCCGCCGCCAGCCCCAACGGCATCACCATATAACCGACCCGCAAATCGGCGTGCAGCACTTTGGAAAACGAACCGAGATAGGCCACTTGCTGATTGCGGTCGAGGCTTTTCAGCGCGTCCAGGGCGCGCCCCTCGAAGCGGAACTCGCCGTCGTAGTCGTCCTCCACCACCAGCGCGCGGTTGCGGCGGGCGAAGGCCAGCAACTCCAGGCGCCGTTCCAGCCCCATCGGCATGCCCAGCGGGAATTGATGCGACGGCGTCACGTAGATCAGCGACACCGGCGACGGCAGCCGATCCACGCGCAGCCCCTGGTCGTCCACCGGCACGCCCACCACCCGCGCGCCGCGCGCCTCGAGCACGGCCCGGGCGGGCGGGTAGCCCGGCTCTTCCACCGCCACCGTGTCGCCCGGCGCGATCCGTACCCGGGCAAGTAAATCCAGGCCTTGCTGGGCGCCCTGGGTGACCAGGATATCGTCCGCCGCGCACGGCAGGCCCCGGCTGTACGCCAGGTAGTGCGCGATGGCCCGGCGCAGATCCTGGTCCCCGCACGGGTCGCCGTACAGCCGGGTATCCCGCGCGTCGTCGCGCAACGCCTGCAGCAACGCGCGCCGCCACTCCTCATGGGGCAGCCAGCGCCGGTCGGTGACGCCGCCGGCGAAATTAAAACGGCGCGGCGCCTCCTGGCCGACCCAGGCCGGCAGCGGCCGCCAGTGGCTGCCGGGGCCCGGGCCCGGCACCGGCGGCTCCGGTTCATCGGCGGGCGGCAAGCGACACACGAAAGTACCGCTGCCCGAGCGCGCCATGAAGAACCCTTCGGCGGTGAGCTGCTCGTAGGCCTCCACCACGGTCTTGCGGCCAATGCCCAGGGACTCCGCCAGCTCCCGGCTCGGCGGCAGCTTTTCCCCGAACTTCAGGCGGCCCTGCTTGAGGGCCTCGCGCAGATCCCGATAGAGCCGTTGTCGCAGCGGCCCGGTGCCGTCCAGTGGCAGGTGCAAACGCATCGATTGGTCTCCCTAAAAACACCCAATTGGGCCTTTTTCAAAGTCCAAAGGCGTTCAGAATGCGACACGAACGCCCGCCGGGCAACGATCAAACAGGAGGTTGGCATGCAAGCACGATTCGATTTCTACAAGGCCTCACCCGAAACCATGAAAGCCATGTTCGGCGCCCAGAAGGTGATCCAGGCCACCGGCCTGGACGAACGGCTGATAAAACTGGTGGAGTTGCGCGCGTCGCAGATCAACGGCTGCGCTTTCTGCATGCACATGCACGCCGGCGACGCCCGCAAGGCCGGCGTGCCCGACGAGGTGCTGGACACGGTGGCGGGCTGGCGCGAGGCGCCCTGGTTCAGCGACCGCGAACGCGCCGCCCTGGCCTGGACCGAACAGCTCACACGGCTCAGCGAACGGCGCGACGACAGCCGCGAGTACGACCGGCTCGCCACCCACTTCAGCGAGAAAGAGCGCACCGATCTCACCTACCTGATCGGCGTAATCAATATGTGGAACCGCTTCAGCGTCGGCTTCCGCCGCGAGCCGGAATAGCCCGCGCCGGCCGAATTTTTATAATGCCTTCGGTGGCCACCGCCGGGCCGTATGTACGACACTCAATATTCGTACCTGCTTCCCCGCCACGTCGTAGACCAGCATGTAATGCTTGTGAACCACCAACTCACGGCTGCCGGGCACCAGACCCGGCCGCCCGCTATTCGGGTCGTCAATCAGGCGCGATGCGCTTTCACAAAACAGTTCGTCGAGGTCCAGGGCGGCAGCGGGATTATCCTGCTCAATGAAATCGTAAATGTCCTCACGGTCCTGTATCACTTCCGGCGTCCAGAACAACCCCATCATTTATTAGCCAGACGGTCTCGAGTCGCCGCGCGGCGTGCCGCGAATCGGGCTTCCACATCGGCCGCGGGAACCAAACGCCCCGCTTCCGCGGAGGCGCGGGACCGCTCCACCTTGTCGGTGAGCCAGCCCTCATAATCCGAGGCTTCTTGCTGCTGGGCGACATAGTCGCGCATGAAGTCCCGCAGAAGCTGCGCGCCGGTGCGGTCGTGGGATTTGGCCGCCGAGGCGAACGTCTTCTTCAAGGCTTCATCGACGCGGAAAGTGAAAGTGGCATCACTCATGGTACGGGCCTCATGTGTTACAGAGTGCGTACAGGGTAGCACATGCCGCACCCCTGTGAATGCGGCGGGCGCGATCAGTCGCCGTCGGTGATCGCGCCCAGGGACGCGGAGCTGACAGTCTTGGCGTATTTGGCCAGCACGCCCCGGGTGTAGCGCGGCGCCGGTGCCTGCCATTGGGCGCGGCGGCGCGCCAGTTCGTCGTCGGAGACGTCCAGGGTGATCACGTCCTGCTCGGCGTCGATGATGATGCGGTCGCCGGTTTCCACCAGCGCGATGGGGCCGCCGTCCTGGGCTTCCGGGGTCAGGTGGCCGACCACGAAGCCGTGGCTGCCGCCGGAGAAACGGCCGTCGGTGATCAGCGCCACGTCCTGGCCCAGGCCACGGCCCATGATCGCGGACGTGGGGGTGAGCATTTCGCGCATGCCCGGCCCGCCCTTGGGCCCTTCGTAGCGGATCACCAGCACGTCGCCGGCCACCACGGTGCCGTCCATGATGCGGTCGGTGGCTTCTTCCTCGGAGTGGAACACCCGCGCGTTGCCGGTGAACTGGGTGCCTTCCTTGCCGGTGATCTTGGCCACCGCGCCGGTGGGCGCCAGGTTGCCGTAGAGAATCCGTAGGTGGCTGTCTTTCTTAATCGGCTGGTCCAGGGCGTGGATGATGTCCTGCTCTTCGGGATAGGGCGCCACGCTTTCCAGGTTTTCCGCCAGGGTTTTGCCGGTGACGGTGAGGCAACCGCCGTGCAGCAGGCCGGCCTCGAGCAGGGTTTTCATCAGCGGCAGGATGCCGCCGATGGCGACCAGCTCGCTCATCATGTAGTGGCCGCTGGGGCGCAGGTCCGCCAGCACCGGCACCTTCTTGCCGATGCGGGTGAAGTCATCCAGGGACAACGTCACGTCCACGGTGTGCGCCAGCGCGATCAGATGCAGCACCGCATTGGTGGAACCGCCCAGGGCGATCACCACGGTGATGGCGTTCTCGAACGCGTCCCGGGTGAGGATGTCGCGCGGCTTGATGTCGCGGTCGAGCAGCGCCAGCACGGCGGCGCCGGCGGCGCGGCAATCCTCGAGTTTATCGTTGTCCTCGGCGTTCTGGGCGGAGCTGCCCGGCAGACTCATGCCCAGCGCCTCGATGGCACTGGCCATGGTGTTGGCGGTGTACATGCCGCCGCAGGAGCCGGCGCCGGGGATCGCCTCTTCCTCCACCTGCTTCACCTCGATCAGCGACTTGTCGCCCTTGGCGTGGGCGCCCACCGCCTCGAACACGGAAATCAGATCGGTGTGGTTCTTGCCCGGTTTGATGGTGCCGCCGTAGACGAACACCGAGGGCCGGTTGAGCCGCGCCAGCCCCATCAGGCAGCCAGGCATGTTCTTGTCGCAGCCGCCGATGGCCACCAGACCGTCGAAGCCTTCGCAGCCGGCCACGGTTTCAATCGAGTCGGCGATCACCTCGCGGGACACCAGCGAATACTTCATGCCCTCGGTGCCGTTGGCGATGCCGTCGGACACCGTGATGGTGTTGAAGATCACGCTCTTGCCGCCGGCGGCGTCGGCGCCCCGGCCGGCCTCGTCCGCCAGGCCGTTGATGTGCATGTTGCACGGCGTCACCCGGCTCCAGGTCGAAGCGATGCCCACCTGCGGCTTGGTGAAGTCTTCATCGGTGAAGCCGGTGGCGCGCAGCATGGAACGGCTGGGCGCCTTGCCGATGCCGTCCACCACCGGGGCGGAATAACGGCGGCGGGGATCGGAAGCGTGGTCATCGGTCATCGGACTTCTCCTGGCGGCTGGTACGAAAGGCTTGGCGGGGAAGCATACCAGTGATCGCCCTGGCTCCGGAAACGGCGCGCCCGGTTACACAGCGCCACATAAACCCAGGCTTTGTTCACCGATGCGCACTATCGTACCAACAGTCCCCGAGAGCCCGCCTGGGTAACCTTGCATAAACAAAGAACTGACTAGCCCCGGCCGGTCGACCACCCGATTACGCCAATAATTCAGGGGACCCAGCATGTACCTTCTCCGCCCTGCGGTGCGCCGCGATTCGGTGTTTTTCCTGTTTCTTCTCAGCGTCCTTCTGCTCGCCGGCTGCGGCGGTGGCGGCAGCAGCGACAATGCCGCCGCCAGCCCGCAAACACCGAACAGCGGTGACCCGGTCGACCCGACACCGACCACGCCGACGCCCGAACCGGAACCCGAGCCGCTCAACCTGGCCTGGGACGCCCCCTATGATCGCGCCGAAGAATACCCCGGCACCGTCGATCTGCCGCAGCAGCTGATTACCATGCGCGACGGCATCCGCCTGTCGGCCACCGTGACGCTGCCCGCCAATGAAAACGGCGAGCCTGTGGACGGCCCCTTCCCGGTGGTCGCCACCTTCACCGGCTACAACCAGTCCCTGGGCGCGATCGGCGCCGCCGACCCCTACCTGGTGCAGCGCGGCTACGCCTATATCATCGTCGACCTGCGCGGCACCGGCGCGTCCGAAGGCACCTGGCAGGCGTTCGGCGAGGTGGACCACCAGGACATCGGCGAATTGCTTGATTACATCGATGAGCAGCCCTGGAGCAACGGCACCATCGGCATGAACGGCGCCTCCTACATGGGCATCACCGGGCTGTTGGCCGGCGCCCAGCGTCCCGCCGGCGTGGACGCCATCTTCGCCATCGTGCCGATGGGCGACGCCTACCGGGACATCGTGTTCAGCGGCGGCCAGATCAACGCGGGTTTTATTCCTCTGTGGGTCACGCTGGTCACCGGCCTCGGCATCGTGCCCACGCCGGTGGGACTGGACAACGGCGAGCCGGGCTATTACCTGAATACCCTGCTGGACCACCTCGCCGGCACCCTCACCGAATTTCCGGTGCCGGTGGTCGGCGGCGCCCTGCTCGGCGATGAGAATAAATTCGACAACGATTTCTGGCGCCAGCGCTCGCCGCTGGAACAGATCGACAAGATCACCGCGCCCACCTTCGTGGTCGGCGGCCTGCGCGATATTTTCCAGCGCGGCGAACCGCTGATTTATGAAGGACTCAAGAACAACGGCACCACCAGCAAGCTGCTGATCGGCCCCTGGGAGCACCTGGACGGCTCGTCCGGCGCCGGCCTGCCCGCCGACGGCGTGCCCGCCCTGGCCAATATCCGCCTGGCCTGGTTCGATCAGTACTTGAAAGGCATGGACACCGGCGCCGGCGACTACCCGCCGGTGACCCAGTACTACACCGGCGCGGAGCGCTACATCACCGCCGCCGACTGGCCGCACCCGCAGGCGCACGCGGAAGTGTTCTACCTGCACGGCAAGCCGGGACTGCCGGCGTTCGGCGAGATCACCCGTCAGGCGCCCACCGAAGACGACCGCACCTCGCTGCTGCAAACCCCGGTGAACGGCCTGTGCTCGGCCAGCGCCAGCCAGTGGACCGCCGGCGTGCTCGGCTTGATCACGCCGCCCTGCCAGGAACAGAACAACGTCACCGAACTGCTGGAAGCGGTCTATACCAGCGAGCCCATGGAACAGGACATGGCCATCAACGGCCCCATCGGCGGGCAGATCTGGGCCTCCACCACGGCACTGGACAGCAACGTGGTGGTGCGGGTCAGCGTGGTGGACCCCAACGGCCTGTCTCGGGAGCTGACCAACGGTATCCAGATGGCGTCGATGAGCGACTTCGACGCCACCCGCTCGCGCTTTATGAACGGCAAACTGATACAGCCCTGGCACCCGTTCACCGCCGAATCACAACGCCCAGTGGGGCCGCTGCAGCCGTTCCGCGCCGACGTGGAAGTGTTCCCCACCAGCGCGGTGATCCCGGCCGGGCACCGGCTGCGCATCAGTGTCGGCGCCAGCGATCTGCCCCACGGCCTGAGCCCGCTGCCGGATCTGCTGCAGGGTCTGCTCGGCCTGCTCACCGTGTACAGCACCCCGGCGATGCCGTCGCGGGTGAACATTCCGCTGGTGCCGATGGACGCCCTCCGGTAATTCCACCGGCGTCCAGTCAACGGACACCGGCGGAGAGCGTTTCCGGCTGCACCAGCTGTCCGGTGAGCGGGAAGCGAATGCTCACCCGCAGGCCGCCGTGGGGGTGGTTGTCCAGCGCCATCTCGCCGTGGTGCATGTCGACGATGCGTTTGACGATCGCCAGACCCAGGCCGCTGCCGCTCAGGGTGCGCGCCTTTTCGCCCCGGGAAAACGGCTGCAGCAACAGCGGAATGTCTTCCTCGCGCACGCCCTTGCCGTGGTCGCGCACCACCAGCACCAGGGCGTTGTCATCCAGGCCGGTGTCGATCTCCACCGGCGCGGCGCCGTACTTAAGTGCGTTGGTGATCAGGTTGGAGAGCATGCGCTTGACGGTGAGCCGCTTGAGCATCAAGCGGGGCAGATCCTTTTGCCGGATGCGCAACTGTTCGCGGGGGTACTTGCCGGCCACCTCGTCAATCAGATCGTTGAGGTTTTCGTAGTCGGGCTGCTCGTCGGCGCCGTCGCGGATAAACGAAATGAACTGGTCGAGGATGGCGTCCATATCCTCGATGTCGGCGATGATGCCCTGGGACATTTCCTCGTCATTGAGAAACTCCGCCGACAACCGCAGCCGCGTCAGCGGCGTACGCAGGTCGTGGGACACGCCGGCCAACAGCAAGGCGCGATCACGCTGGGATTGTTGAAGCTGGCTGGTCATGCGGTTGAAGGCCCGGTTCACCGCCTGGATCTCGGTGGGGCCGAGGCTGTCGTCAAGCACCGGCACCGCTTCGCCGCGCCCCACCTTAAGCGCCACCCGCGCCAACCGGCGCAGCGGGCGGTTAAGGCTGCGCGCGATCAGCAGGCCGCCGATCACCGACAGCAGCGGCACCGTCACGCCCCAGCCCAGCAGCAAGTAGCGGTCGTAATCGCGGAAGAACGCCATCGGCACCCGCAGCCAGCGTTCGCCGAACGAGGGCGCCGTCACCCACAGCACCGGTTGGCGCGCGTCTTCCAAACGCACGGTGGCGGCCTCGCCGAGCAGCTCGGACACTTCATCGCGGAACCGCTCCACCACCGGGCGCGACAGAATCAGGCTTTCCGGGCGGCGCAGTTCCGGCGGCCGGCCCGGGTTGATGCCGGTGGTCTCACCGAGCCGCCGTGACAAGCTGGCGTTGCCCTCGCTCTGAAACACCAGCTCCGCCTGCAGGGCGGTCAAGCGGGCGTACTCGCGGATGCCCGGCAGGTAGGCGTTGCGGGCGAAGAACCACAAAGTGATGCCCTGGCTCAGACCGATTACCAGACCGATGATCAGCGCCGAGCGGGCAAACGAGCTTTTAGGAACGAAGTTGGGCATGGGGGGATTCTACCCGCCGGCGGTCAGTCCGGCACGAACACATAACCCACGCCCCAGACGGTCTGGATGTAACGCGGTTTGGACGGGTCGTCCTCGAGCAGGCGGCGCAGGCGCGACACCTGCACGTCGATGGAGCGTTCCATGGCCGACCATTCCCGGCCCCGCGCCAGGCTCATCAGCTTGTCACGGGTGAGCGGTTCCCGTTCGTTCTGCACTAGCGCCTTGAGCACCGCGAATTCGCCGGTGGTGAGCGGCTGCGGCTCGCCTTCACGGGTCAGGGTGCGGTTACCCAGGTCCAGGCTCCAGGGGCCGAAGCGCACCACCGACTCGTCCTTACTGGGGGCGCCGGGCAGTTCCCGCACATGGCGGCGCAGGACCGCGCGAATACGGGCGCTGAGTTCCTTGGGGTTGAACGGCTTGGGCAGGTAGTCGTCGGCGCCGGCGTCCAGGCCCTCAATGCGTTCCGCGTCGTCGCCCTTGGCGGTGAGCATAATGATCGGCAGGCGGTTGTCCTCGTCGCGCAGGCGGCGGCAGATCGACAGGCCATCCTCGCCGGGCAGCATCAGGTCGAGCACCATCAGCGAATAGATCTCGCGGGACAGGGCGCGGTCCATCTGGTCGGCGTCGGCCACCGCCTTGACCGCGTAGCCCTGTTCTTCCAGGAACCGTTGCAGCAAGCCGCGCAGGCGGGCGTCGTCGTCCACCACTAGAATCTTTTCCAATTGTTCGCTCATGCTGCTCCTCGCCGACAGGACAACCGGGAAACACCCCGGAGGCCCGGTGTACCCGCCACGCGCCCGGCAGGCAAATCTGGATTGTATAGAAAGATTACCGGCGCCCGCGACCGAGTGACGCAACGCGGCACTGTGTGCCGGAACTGATCAGCTTACCTTTGCCCTCCGGCCTGCTATCATGCGCCCGCCGATGGGTTCCGAAGGAGACAAAAGATGGCCAAGATTCTCGTCGTGGACGACTCACCCACGCAACTGACCAACCTGGTCAAAATGGTGGAAAACCAGGGGCACGAGGCGATCACCGCCAGCAACGGCATGGAAGGCATTGAGCAGGCCCGTGCGCAGAAACCGGACCTGATTCTCATGGACGTGGTAATGCCGGAGCTGAACGGCTTCCAGGCCACCCGCAAGATCACCAAGGACGCGGAGCTGGGTGGTATTCCGGTGATTCTGGTGACCACCAAGGACCAGGAAACCGACAAAGTCTGGGGCGAGCGCCAGGGCGCCGTCGGCTATATCGTCAAGCCGCCCCAGGAGTCGGAGCTGGCGGCGATGATCAAGCGCGTGCTGGGCTGAGCCCGGACCCGCGCGGCAACCACAGCCCGCCCCGTCAAGTCAATCTATGAACGGCCGGAGTCATTCCCTATGATTCCGGTCGTTTCGTTATGAAGCGGCGCCGCGCCGCGCGTGCCGCCGTGCAAGCCAGGACTCTTCCATGCAAAGCATCGAACAACTGATCGCCCAGGAAATCAACGCCCAGCCCCGGCAGGTGGCGGCCACCGTGACGCTGCTGGACGAAGGCGCCACGGTGCCCTTCATCGCCCGGTACCGGAAAGAAGTGACCGGCGGCCTGGATGACACTCAGTTGCGCACGCTGGAAGAACGGCTACGGTATCTGCGCGAGCTGGAGGAGCGACGCGAGACCATCCTCAAAAGCATCGCCGAGCAGGACAAGCTGACCCCGGAGTTGGAAAAGGCGGTCAAGGAGGCGGACACCAAAACCCGCCTGGAAGACCTCTACCTGCCGTACAAACCCAAGCGCCGCACGCGCGCGCAGATCGCCCGCGAGGCCGGCCTGGAACCGCTCGCCGACGCGCTGCTGGACGACCCCACCCAGGATCCGGAACAGAGCGCCGCCGGCTACCTGGACGAAGAGCACAAGATCGCCACCGCCAAGGACGCCCTGGACGGCGCCAAGCAGATCCTGATGGAGCGCTTCGCGGAAAACGCCGAACTGCTGACCCGGCTGCGTACCTTCCTGTGGGAGAAAGCCCACGTCCAGGCCAGGCTGGCCGATGGCAAGGAAGAGGAAGGCGCCAAGTTCCGCGACTACTTCGAACACCAGGAAGCGCTGAAGAACATCCCCAGCCACCGCGCCCTGGCGTTGTTCCGTGGCCGCAACGAGAGTGTGCTGCACGTCTCCATGGTGTTGCCGGAAGAGCTGGAAAACGCCCAGCCGCACCCCTGCGAAGCGATGGTCACCGAGGTGGCGGCCTGGCGCCATCAGGGCCGCGCCGCCGACGACTGGCTCGGCGAAGTGATGCGCTGGACCTGGAAGATCAAACTCAACACCCACCTGGAAACCGAGCTGCTCGGCCGCGTGCGCGAAATGGCCGAGGAAGAAGCGATCCAGGTGTTCGCGCGCAATCTGAAAAGCCTGCTGATGGCGTCGCCCGCCGGTCCCAAGGCCACCATGGGCCTGGACCCGGGCCTGCGCACCGGCGTCAAGGTGGTGGTGGTGGACGCCACCGGCAAGCTGCTTGAGCACACCACGATTTTCCCGCACCAGCCCAAGAAGCAGTGGGACCAATCCCTGGCCACGCTGGCCAAGCTCAGCGCCAAACACGACGTGTCGCTGATCGCGATCGGCAACGGCACCGCCAGCCGCGAAACCGACAAGCTGGCCGGCGAAGTGGTCAAGCAGCTCAGCGACCGCAATATTCAGAAGATCATGGTGTCCGAAGCCGGCGCCTCGGTGTACTCCGCGTCGGAAATGGCGGCGCGGGAGTTTCCGGATCTGGACGTGTCGTTCCGTGGCGCGGTGTCCATCGCCCGGCGGCTGCAGGACCCGCTCGCGGAGCTGGTCAAGATCGACCCGAAATCGATCGGCGTGGGCCAGTACCAGCACGACGTCAGCCAGGTGAAGATGTCACGCTCGCTGGACGCGGTGGTCGAGGACTGCGTGAACGCCGTGGGCGTGGACGTGAACACCGCCAGCGCGCCGCTGCTGGCGCGCATCGCCGGCCTCAATACCACCATCGCCGGCAACATCGTCACCTTCCGCGAGAAGAATGGCGCCTTCAGTGACCGCGGCGCGCTGAAGCAGGTGCCGCGCCTGGGCGAAAAAACCTTCGAGCAGGCCGCCGGCTTCCTGCGCATCATGGACGGCAGCAACCCGCTGGACGCCTCTTCGGTGCACCCGGAAGCCTACCCGCTGGTGGAACGCATCGCCGAAAAGCACGGCCGGCCGCTGAAGGATCTGATCGGCGACGCGCCCTTCCTGAAGAAAGTGAACGCCGGCGAGTTCACCGACGAGGTGTTCGGCCTGCCCACCGTCACCGACATTCTCAGCGAGCTGGAAAAGCCCGGCCGCGATCCGCGCCCGGAGTTCAAGGCGGCGGAGTTCAAGGAAGGCGTCGAAACGCTCAAGGACCTGAAGCCCGGCATGCTGCTGGAAGGCTCGGTGACCAACGTCACCAACTTTGGCGCCTTCGTCGACATCGGCGTGCACCAGGACGGTCTGGTGCACGTTTCCGCCCTGGCGGACAAGTTCGTGGAAGACCCCCACGACGTGGTCAAGCCCGGCGACATCGTCAAGGTCAAGGTGATGGAGGTGGACCTGCCCCGCAAGCGCATCAGCCTGACCATGCGGCTGGAAGAGCGCCACCAGGACCACCCCGCGGACGCCCCCGCCGGCCGGCCCCGTGGCCGCGGCGGCAAACCCAAGGGCGGCGGCCGTGGCCAGCAAAGCGGCGGCCAGAAGCCGGCGGCCCAGGGGGCCCTCGGCGCGGCGTTCGCGAAAGCGTTCGAAGACAAGAACAAGAGGGGCTGAAGGCCCATGACCGATACCCTCAGCCAGCGCATCCAGGCATTACTGGATTCCAAAGCCGCCGCCACCCTGGCCCACATCCGCCGTGGCATCGAGAAGGAAAGCCTGCGGATCACCGACCAGGGCCTGCTGGCGCACACCCCGCACCCCCGCGAGCTGGGCTCGGCGCTGACCCACCCCTACATCACCACCGATTATTCCGAATCGCTGCTGGAATTCATCACCCCGCCCAGCACCGACCTGCAGCAGCCGATCGAGTTTCTGGAGAATCTGCACCGCTACGCCTACCAGCACATCGACGACGAATTGCTGTGGGTCAACTCCATGCCCTGCATGATCGCCAACGACAACGACGTGCCGGTGGCGGAGTACGGCAGCTCCAACGTGGGGCGCATGAAAAACATTTACCGCATCGGCCTGGGCCACCGGTACGGGCGCAAGATGCAAACCATCGCCGGGATCCACTATAACTTCTCGTTCCCGGATAAGTTCTGGCGCATCAACCGCGAACTGGAAGGCAGCCAGGCGCCGCTGCAGGACTATATTTCCCAGCGCTATTTCGACCTGACCCGCAACTTCCAGCGTTATTCCTGGCTGCTGGTGTACCTGTTCGGCGCCTCGCCGGCGTTGTGCTCGTCGTTCCTGGCCGGCCGAGAACACCAACTGCTGGAGCGCTTCGACCACAGCCTCTACCGGCCCAACGCCACCAGCCTGCGGATGAGCGACCTGGGCTACCAGAACAATGCCCAGTCGTCGCTGGCGATCAGCTACAACAACCTGGACGACTATGTCCGCACGCTGACTCACGCCATGAAGACGCCCGACCCGGTGTACCAGAAACTGGGCGTGCGCGACGCCGAAGGCCGCTACCAGCAGCTCAACGCCAACATTCTGCAGATCGAGAACGAGTACTACTCCTCGATCCGCCCCAAGCGCACCATCAACAGCGGCGAGCGCCCGACCCTGGCACTGCAGCGGCGCGGCGTGGAATACATCGAGATCCGCGCGCTGGACCTCAACCCGTTCGAGCCGGTGGGCATCAATCAGCAGGAAATCCGCTTCCTGGACCTGTTCGCCACCTACTGCCTGCTGCGCGAATCACCGCGCCTGGAACATTGCGACCTGGACGCCAGCAAAGAGAACCTGCGCCGAGTGGTCTACGACGGTCGCAACACCGGGGTGCAACTGAACAACTGGGGCAAGTCCGTGTCGCTGCGCGACTGGGGGCTGGAAAAGCTCGACCAGATGCTGCCCATCGCCGAGCTGTTCGACCGCTGCCACGGCCACGACGGCCAGCACGGCCGGCTCTACCGGGACGCCCTGGAGCAACAGCGCGAGAAACTGCTGGAGCCCGACGCCACCCCGTCCGGGCGCATCCTCGACAAACTGGAAAGCCGCCAGCAGAGCTTCTTCGACTTCGCCATGAACCAGGCCTTGGCGCACCGGGATCACTTCCGCTCACGGCCGCTGGACAGCGGGCTGGAAAGCGAATGGCGGCACCTCGCCGAAGAAAGCCTGGCACAACAGCGCGCCGCGGAAGCGGAAGAACAAATGCCGTTCGAGGCGTACCTGGAGGCCTACTTCCGCGGCTAACCGCGAGACGCCCATCACAACTAAGCCTATATCCTGACGAATGGTTGTTTTTTGTCCATCAATGGTACTAGTGACTATTCTCGGCGGTGCTAGTCTGCCCCCGTTAAAGGAGGGATAGTCATGTTTGATCCGTCATCCGACCCGTTCGAAAAGGCCTACAACCGCGGCTGCATGTGGGGCATGGCCGGCGGTCGCGTGGACCAATGTCCTTACCGGGACGAGGCGCTGGAAGAGTGGTGGGTGCAAGGTTGGGACGCCGGCGCCGCCGCCTGGCATCAGCAACGGGAACCGGTCGCCTCGCGCAGCGTCTGAAGGTACTGGAAAGCCCACAGAACCCCGCCGTCGGGCCGCTTGTCCGGCGGCGCGGTTTTGCTTAGGGTGCTTTGACGCTTGCCGGATTCAAACAAGGAAAACAATCATGTCCTCCCTGCTTCCCAGCCCCCGTGCGCTTAACGGACTCACCCTGCTCGGCTGCCTGGCGGCGCTCGCCGGCGCGCTGTACATGCAGCACGTGGAAGGCCTGGAACCCTGCCCCCTGTGTATTTTTCAGCGCATCGCCCTGATGGCGGTGGCGGCGGTGCTGCTGGTGGCCACTCTGCACGGCCCACGCGGCATCGGCGTGCGCGTTTACGCGGTTCTCACCGCGCTGGCGACCCTGGCGGGCGCCGGCATCGCGCTGCGCCACCTGTGGCTGCAGAGCCTGCCCGCCGACCAGGTGCCCGCCTGCGGCCCCAACCTGGACTACATGCTGGACGCCTTCCCGCTCACCGATGTGCTCGCCCAGGTATTGTCCGGCTCCGGCGAATGCGCCGAGATCAGTTGGCGGTTCCTCGGCCTGACCATCCCCGGCTGGTCGATGGTCGTGTTCGGCGGCGTGCTGGTGGTGGCTCTGATACAATTGCTGCGCCCGCGCCGGGGCTGAGCGAGCCGCCGCACCTTCGACGCGGGTCCTTGCGTTTGGGAGACCCGCCCGATGATCGACGGCCTGCTGATTCTGCTGCTGTTCCAATTTCTCGGTGAGCTGGTGATTCATTTCACCGGCCTGCCGCTGCCCGCGCCGGTGGTGGGCATGGTGCTGCTGTTGCTGGCGCTGATGTTCAACCTCCCCTATAGCGACCGGGTGGCGGACGCCTCCGGGGCCTTGATCCGCCATATCAGCCTGCTGATTTTCCCGCTCGGCGTGGGCATCGTGCTGCAGTGGGAACGCTACAGCGACTACGCTCTGGCGCTCACCGTGTCGGTGATCTTCGGCACCATTGTGGCGCTGGTGCTGGTGACCCTGCTGCTCAAGCTGCTGCTGCGCGAACGCGCCGGCGAGCGGAGGGGCCGTGCCGATGGCTGACCTGGTCCACTCGCCGCTGTTCGGACTGCTGCTCACCCTGGCCAGCTATCGCGTGGCCACCTGGCTGTACGGCAAGGTGCACAGCCTGCCGCTGTTTCATCCGTTTATCGTCGCGTCGATCCCCGTAATCGTGGTGCTGCCCCTGGTGGGCGTGTCCTACACCGAGTACCGCGACCAGACCCAGGTGCTGTCGTTCCTGCTCGGCCCGGCCACCGTGGCGCTGGCCTGGCCGCTCTACCGGCAATTGCACACCGTGCGCAGCGTGTGGCGACCGATTGTTATCACCACCCTGGTGGGCGCCGCGCTGGCCGCCGGCATTTCCATTTATCTGGCCTGGCAACTGGGCGCGCCGGCCGCCGTGGTCGGCTCACTGGCGCCGAAATCGATCACCACGCCGATCGCGGTGGAGGTAGTGAAAAGCACCGGCGGCTATGTGTCCCTGGCCGCCGGCGCGGTGGCCAT
>DASUNW010000134.1:0-3355 GCA_036276955.1 Alcanivorax sp.
GTCACCCGACCCCGGGCGGTGGTGGCCGGCGGCACGCCAACGGATCTGCGCAAATTCCAGGGCGGCGACCTGGTGCCGCAATTCCTGGGCGGGCCTCAGGGCAGTAACGCGGCCACCTATGCGGCGGCGTCACCGATCACCCATGTCACCGCCGCGACACCACCGCACTTGCTGTACCACGGCACACTGGATTCGGTGGTGCCGGTGGACCACGCGCAGGACTACCGCGCCGCCCTCAACGCCAGCGGCGTCGACAATGAGCTGGTGCTGCTGCGCGGCAAGGGCCATGTGGCGGCGTTCCTGTTCGGCGGCGCCGCCGAGGACGCCGGCGCCGCCTTTCTGGCCCGCACGCTGACACCCGCCCATTAAAAAGCCCCGGGGAAAACCCCGGGGCCTGCTCACAACCAAATATGCAAAAGATAGCGTTCCGCTAACTCGCCCCCGCATTGTGGGGGTCAACCCGGCGGAACGCTTGCACGCTTGTTTCCCACCCCATTGATGATTCGTCCCGTGGGGGCTTCCGCTCAGAGACTGAGCAGCCATTCGCGAAACTCCGGCCGCGACGGCCCGTCGCCGTCCGCCCGCGAGCGGCGTAGGCGGGCGGAGCGGCCCTGCTCCATGGCCTCGCCGGGGGTCATGCCGAAACGCTGACGGAACAGGCGACAGAAGTGGCTCTGGCTGTCGAAGCCGCACTCCAGCGCCACCTCGACCAGCCGCCGCTGCCCAAGATCGCGCTCGGCAAGCTCACGGAACGCCCGGTCCAGGCGTTGTTCGCGGATATACCCGGCGACGCCGCCGAAGGGTTCGAACAGCCGGTACAGGCGGGTGCGGGACAGGCCGAAGCGCCGGCACAGCCGCGCCGGCCCCAGCCCCGGGTCGTCCAGGTTGTGGACAATAAACGCACGGACCGTGTCGCGGGCGGCGTCCTCGAACGGCATCGCCGCGTCTTCGCGCACCGGCCCCTGGCAGAACGCCCCGGCCACCGCCCCCACCAGGGTGCGGTTGATGGCCGGCAGATCGTCCACGGACGCGTCCGCGAGGGTCTCCCAGACGCTGGAAAGGTGGTTGGCGAGGATATTCGCCAGCGGGGTGCCGGCGCGCAGCACCGTGCCGGGCCGGTAGTCGGCCGGCTTGGTGAGCGCGAAGAAGCGGTCGCGGGGAATCACCAGGGACAGGTTGCCGGAACGCGGCGCCAGGGTCTCCAGGCCCAGCCCCATATCCAGCAGGCTGATGTCGCCAGGGCCCACCTGCACCTTGCGGTCACCGTTGTACCCTTGATAACCGCCGTGGGTGTACAGCTGCACCAGAAGGTGATCGTCCGAGGTGCGCCGGTCCCGCTGGAAGTGCAGGGGCGTGAACTCACTGCGCGCGATCAGCGTCTGGCCAAGATTGAAACTCTCCAGCCGGCCCTGGAACTCAAGGCCGCTGGCCTCCCGGGCGGCCCGGCAATCAAATAGCGGCTCGACGCTCTGACGCCAGATCTCCAGGCGTTCATCGCGATCAAACTGGCGGGCATCAAGCTTGTCGTGGGGAATTCGCTCCATGCCCGCATGCTAGAGCCTGACGGGCGCTTTGTCTCGCCCGCCGTCAGTCCCAGTCGGGGGCGAAATCGGGATCGGCGATACGCTCGTTACGGTTAAGAGCCTCGATGGCGTCCATGTCCGCCTGCTCCAGCTCGATATCCAACGCCGCCATGTTCGCTTTCAGGTGCGCCTCCTTGGTGGACGACGGAATCACCACGATGTCTTTCTGGTGCAGCCAGGCCAGCGTCACCTGCGCGGCGGAGGCATCGTACTTCTCGCCCAGCTTCTGGAGGGTCGGGTCTTCCAGCACCTTGCCCACCGCCAGCGGCATATAGGCGGTCACGGTGAGACCGGCACGCTGAATCGCATCGACCACTTTGCGGTTGGTCAGGAAGGGGTGCACTTCCACCTGGTTGGTGACCAGTTCCTCGCCACCGGGCACGCTGAGCGCCCGCTCCAGTTGAGCCACGGTGAAGTTCGATACCCCCACGTTTTTCGCCAGACCCTGCTTTTTGGCGTCGGCCAGGGCGCCGATGTATTCGTCCATGGGCACTTCGTCATCAGGGCTTGGCCAATGGATCAGGGCCAGGTCCACCGAGTCCACGCGCAGCCGGTTTACGCTTTCCTGCAAACTTTGTAAAAGATCATCGTGCTGCAGCCGGTCATGCCAGATTTTGGTGGTCAGAAACACCTCGTCACGGGGCACGTCGTGGGCGTCCAGAGCGGCGCCCACGGTCTCTTCGTTCTCGTACATCTGGGCGGTGTCGATGTGACGGTAGCCCAGGTCCAGGGCCTTGTGGATGCTGCCCATAAGCGGCTCGCCCTTGAGCCGGAAGGTGCCCAGACCCAGGGCCGGGATGGTTGCCTTGGCCATGTTCTCTCCTTGCGTTCGTGGCTTGTCTGATGACTACCTGATGATGAAGGCGGCCGCTTTCAAGCGTGCCCGTCCATGCCGGCCACCAGGAAGTCCACGAACTGGCGCACCTTGGGGGACAAATGCCGGTGCCGTGGGTAGACCACCCAGACGGCCGTATGGGTGCAGGCGTGGGCGTCCAGCACCGATACCAGCTCGCCCTGCTCGAGGCCCTCACGCACGTAGTAATCCGGCAACTGAGCCAGCCCCAGCCCCTTGTGCACCGCATCCAGCAGCGCCAGGCCGGAGTTGGCGCGCCAGTTGCCCTCCACCCGCCAGGCACGGTGCTGGCCGTCCAGGTCGAAGGTCCAGTGGTCGGCGGAGCCGAGCAGGCAATTGTGGCCCGCCAGCTCGCCCAGGGTGTGGGGCCGCGGGTGGCGCTCGAAATAATCCGCCGAGCCCACCAGGTACTCCCGGCGCGGGCACAGTTTGCGGGCGATCAGCGAGGAATCGGGCAGGGCGCCGGTGCGCACCGCCACGTCGAAACCTTCGTCGACGATGTCCACCGGCCGGTTGGTGAAATCCATGCGCACCGACAGTTGCGGGTGCTCGGCGAGGAAATCGTTGACCAGGGGAGCGATGAATTTTTCGCCGAAGGTGGTGGCGCAGGTGAGCTTGAGCACGCCGGTGGGCCGGCGCTGGTAGTCGCTGATCGCGGTGAGCGCTTCCTGGAAACCGTCGAACAGCTGGGCGCAGTGCTCGAAATAGACGGCGCCGGCATCGGTGAGCCGCAGACGGCGGGTGGTCCGGTACAGCAACTGGGTGCCGAGCTGGGTTTCCAAACGGGCCACCAGCCGGCTCACATGGGAACTGGACACCCCCAGCCCGCGCGCCGCTCCGGCGAAGGATTCGTGCCTCACCACCTCAACAAAGGCCTCGATACGGTCCCAGTGCTGCATTGTTGCTCCTGAGCAATAAT
>DASUNW010000135.1:0-16099 GCA_036276955.1 Alcanivorax sp.
TTCGGCGATCCGCCCTTCCCGCTTCATCCAGCGAAAGAAGCTCTTCAAGGCGGACAACTGGCGCGCCACCGAGCGCGCGCCCACGCCCTGGCGGTGGCGGTCGGCGAGAAAGGTGAGCAGGCGCTCCCGGTCACAGCCGCCAAGGTTGCGGCCCGCGCCGGTGAGCCATTCACCGAACTGACGCAGGTCACGGCCATAGCTCTCCAGGGTGTGCTGGCTAAGGCCGCGCTCCAGCCACTGGTTGTCCAGCCAGGCGTCGATCAGAGTGCGGTCGGCGTCGCCGAGAGGGTTGCGGGGAGAGTTCATGTCGCGAGTATTGGCAATCACGGCGCAAAACACAATCGCTCTCCTCACGCGCTTTTCATGCCCGGGTTTTACCTTTTATTACCGGCTCCGGCGCGCCTGCGCAGGCATACTGAAAGCGATTAATGAATCGGCCAAGGAGAACGTTTTATGGGCATTTTATCGTGGATCGTACTGGGGCTTTTGGCGGGCATCATCGCCAAATGGATCATGCCCGGCCGCGACGGCGGGGGATTTATTCTGACTACCATTCTCGGCATTATCGGCGCCATCGTCGGTGGCTGGCTGGGCGCCATGGCCGGCATCGGCGGCCCGGTGGGTTCGTTCAGTCTGGGCGGCCTGGTGACCGCGGTGATCGGCGCTCTGGTGATTCTGGCGGTGTTTCGGGCTGTGTCGAAGTAGGAAGCTCTGATAGCGGTCTCTGGGATCCTGCCGGGCGCTTGGCGCCCTTTCGCGGGCAGGGCCCACTCCCACAAAAAAAGGCCACCCTCGGGTGGCCTTTTTTTTGGGAGCGTCCGCCGGACCAGAGGTCGTCTCCGAATTGCCCTACAGCAAAGGCTGAGACGACATGGCTCGCGGCGGCACAACCGCAAGTCGTATTACTTGCGGATTTTTTCCTTGATCCGCGCGGACTTACCGGAGCGCTCACGCAGGAAGTACAGCTTGGCGCGACGCACGTCACCGCGACGGTTCACTTCGATGGAATCGATGATCGGGCTGTGCAGCTGGAACACCCGCTCAACGCCCACGCCGTGGGACACTTTGCGCACCGTGAAGGCGGAATTCAGACCGCGGTTACGGCGGGCGATCACCACACCCTGGAACGCCTGCAGACGCTCACGGGTACCTTCTTTCACTTTCACTTGCACGGTGACGGTGTCACCGGCGCCGAACTGGGGCACGTCGGTTTTCATCTGTGCCTGTTCGATTTCCTGAATCAGGGGTTTTTTGCCGCTCATGGCAGGCTCCTCGGTTCATTGATCGCTGTATTGCTGCCCGTCGCCCCGCGCTTGAAACTCGCGGATGTATTCGTCGAGCAACTCGCTCTCTTCCTTGCTCAAGCCCCGCTCCCGGCGGGCCTCCAGCAGTTCGGGACGCCACCGCCAGGTGCGTCCCAGTGCCTGCTTCAAACGCCAGCGGCGGATCCGTTCGTGGTCGCCACTGAGCAGAACTTCAGGCACCGACCGGCCCTGATACAGCTCGGGCCGAGTGTAGTGCGGGCAGTCCAGCAGGTTTTCCATGTCGCCGGAAAACGAATCCTGGGCCGCCGAATCCTGATGCCCGAGCACCCCGGGCAGCAGACGCGTCACCGCGTCGATCAGCACCAGCGCCGGCAGTTCACCGCCGCTGAGTACGTAATCGCCGATGGATATCTGCTCGTCCACCGACGTTTCCAACAAACGCTCGTCGACCCCTTCATAGCGGCCGGCGAGCAAAATCAGTTCCGGCTCCGCCGCCAGCGACTCGGCCTTGGCCTGGGTCAATGGCCGGCCCTGGGGCGACAGGTAAATCACCTTGCCGCCGCCGGCCCGTTGCCGGGCATGGGCCAGTGCCTTTGCCAGCGGCGCCACCTTCATCACCATGCCGGGGCCGCCGCCGAAGGGCCGGTCGTCCACGGTGCGGTGGCGGTCTTCGGTGAAATCCCGGGGGTTCACCGTGTCCAGCACCAGCTGGCCGTTCTCCACCGCGCGACGGGAAACCCCGAAGTCGGTGACCGCCCGCGCCATGTCCGGGAACAGGGTGATCAGCGTTATCCGCATGGCCGTGCCCCCGTGCTAAAACTCCGGGTCCCAGTCCACCCGCATCTCGCCGTGCTCCAGATCCACATCCAGAATCACCTGCTCGGGCAACCAGGGGAGCAACCGCTCTTCCCGGTCGAGACTGTCGCCGTCGCCGCGCACCACCAGAACATCGTTGGCGCCGGTTTCCATTAAACTGTGCACCTGGCCCAGGTCCCGACCGTCGGCGAGTTTCACCCGCAGGCCGATCAGATCCCGCCAGTAATAATCGCCGCCGCCGGAGCGGGGCAGCAGGTCGCGGGGGATAGCGATATCCCGCCCGACCAGTTCGTCCTGGGCCCGGTCCCGGTCGTTGTAACCTTCCAGCCCGACCACCAGGCCTTTGCCCTGCCGGCGCTTGCCGGTCAGCGTCACCGGCAGCCAGTGCTCGCCGCGACGCATATACCAGGGCTGATACTCGAAGATGTTTTCCATCGGGTCGGTGTGGGAATACACCTTCACCCACCCCTGGACGCCGTGTACCGCCATCACGCGGCCCACCACCAACACCTGCTCCGGTGTCAGGGCGTTATCGGCTGCCGCCATCTTCAGGCGCCCGCTACAAGCGCTTTACGCGCTTTGCTCGGCGTCTTTCCGGGCTTGCTTGACCAGCGCCTTAACGCGCTCGGAGGGCTGTGCGCCCTTGGCGATCCAGGCGTCCACCGCGGCCACGTCCACGCGCAGCGGAATTTCACCGCCACGGGCGATCGGGTTGTAGAAGCCCAGACGTTCGATGAAACGGCCATCGCGGGAAGTGCGGCTATCGGCCACGGCGATGTGATAGAAGGGACGTTTCTTGGCGCCACTGCGGGCGAGACGAATAACTACCATAATTCAATTACCTTATTTCAATCCGGTTTCCCGGCCCGCGGCGCCCGCCGCCGGCCATCGTATCCGCTTGAAAACCCGACCGGCGCCTTGAAAACAGCCGGGTCGGGTCGCGAAGGGTGCGGATTGTACGCCCATCCGCCACCGAGATAAAGCCCTAGCGGCCCCCGCCCATGGGGGGCAGACCACCGGGACCGCCGCCGCCCATGGGCGGCATGCCACCGCCCGGGGGCGTGCCGCCGCCGGGACCGCCGGAGCCGCCGCCCATCATGCCTTCCATGCCGCGCATCATGTTCTTCATGCCGCCCTTGCCGCGCATCTTCTTCATCATCTTCGCCATCATTTTCTGCTGCTTCATCAGGCGGTTGAGATCCTGGATTTCCAGGCCGGCGCCGGCGGCGATGCGCTTCTTGCGCGAGCCCTTGATCACGTCCGGGTTGCGGCGCTCCTTGGGGGTCATGGAATCGATCAGGGCTTCCATGTGCTTCATTTGCTTCATGGAGGCCGGATTCTGGGCCGCCTCCATCATGCCGCCCATGCCCGGCAGCTTGTCGAGCAGGCTGGCCATGCCGCCCATGTTGCGCATCTGCTGGAACTGATCCTTGAGATCCTCGAAGTCCATCGCCCGGCCTTTCTTGAACTTCTTGGCGATTTTGTCCGCTTTCTTCTTGTCCAGGGTGCGCTCGGCCTGCTCCACCAGCGACAGCACGTCGCCCATGCCGAGAATACGGCTGGCGATCCGGTCCGGGTGGAAGGGCTCCAGGGCGTCGGTTTTCTCGCCCATGCCGATGAACTTGATCGGCTTGCCGGTGAGGTGGCGCACCGACAGCGCCGCGCCGCCCCGGGAGTCGCCGTCCGCCTTGGTGAGGATCACACCGGTGAGCGGCAGGGCCTCATTAAAGGCCTGGGCGGTGTTGGCGGCGTCCTGACCGGTCATGGCGTCGACCACGAACAGCGTTTCCGCCGGGTTGATGGCGCCGTGCAGACGGCTGATCTCGCCCATCATCTGCTCGTCCACGTGCAGCCGGCCGGCGGTATCGACGATTAGCACGTCCATATACTTGCCGCGCGCCGCCGCCAGAGCGTTATTGGCGATCTCCACCGGGTCCTGATCGCCGGTGGAGGGGAAGAACTCCGCCTTCACCTCGCCGGCCAGGGTTTGCAGCTGCTCGATCGCCGCCGGACGGTAGACGTCCGCCGACACCACCATCACCTTCTTCTTCTCGCGCTCCTGAAGGAAACGCGCCAGCTTGGCCACGGACGTGGTTTTACCGGCGCCCTGCAGGCCCGCCATCATGATCACCACCGGCGGCTTGGACGCCAGATCCAGGGCGTCGTTGGCGTCGCCCATGGTGTGCACCAGCTCGTCATTGACGATCTTGACGAACGCCTGGCCCGGGTTAAGGCTTTTCAGCACCTCCTGGCCGAGGGCTTTTTCCTTCACCTGCTCGACGAACTCCTTGACCACCGGCAGGGCCACGTCGGCCTCCAGCAGCGCCTTGCGCACCTCGCGCAGGGTGTCGCGGATATTGTCTTCGGTGAGTTGCCCCTGGCCGGCCAGGCCTTTCAGTGACTGGCCCAGGCGGTCCGTGAGATTCTCGAACATGATCATCAACCTCCAGATTTCGAGCGCTCGGCGGGCGCTGACGGCGCGCACCGAGACGACAGGGCGCCGATTATAGGGCACCGATGCCCTGCCCGTCATGGCGCGCGCTTCAAAAGCACGGGTACCTGTGCCAGACTTCGGCGGCTTTTTCGGAGAAATCGCACCCTATGACTGCTGCCGAGGCCCTGGGCCTGATCGCCACCTTTTTATACGCGTTGTCGTCGCTGCTGCTGTACCGCCAGTTCCGCGGCCAGGCGGCGCCGTCGCGGACCACACTGATGCTGCCCGTCGGCCTGGCCGTGGTCGTCCACGCCGCCGGGCTGTACTTCCTGCTGGTCACCGACCAGGGCCTGCGCCTGGGTCTGTTTTCGGTGGCGTCGTGCATGGCGGCGGTGGGCGCCGGGCTGGTACTGGTGTCCAGCCTGTACCGGCCGTTTCAGTGGATCGGCGCCCTGGTGTTCCCGTTCGCGGCGCTGATTATTCCCGCCAGCCTGTGGATCGACACCGGTTACAACGCCCATCCGTTGGAGCACGGCATCGGTCTGCATGTGCTGTTGTCGATCCTCGCCTACGCGGTGCTGGTGCTGTCCGCCTGTCAGGCGCTGCTGCTGATGGTCCAGGACCGGCAACTCAAGGACGGCCACATCCGTGGCGTGATGCGCCTGTTTCCGCCCATGCAGGTGATGGAATCGATGCTGTTCGACCTGATCTGGCTGGGCCAGAGCCTGCTTACGCTGGCGATCCTGTTCGGGTTTATGTACGTGGACGACCTGTTCGCCCAGCATCTGGTGCACAAAACCGTGCTGACGCTGGTCTCCTGGGTGATCTTCGCGGTGCTGCTGGGCGGCCGTCATCTGCGCGGCTGGCGCGGTCGCACCGCGGTGCGTTTCACCTTGGCGGGCTTCGCGGTGCTGGTGGTGGCTTTTTTCGGCTCCCAATTGGTGCTGGAAGTGATTCTCGACCGGGCGTAGGTGACGGGGCATGAGCATCGACGAGGACACCCAGGCCGCCATCCACCGTCTTTGGGACGAGATGGCGGAAAACTGCCCGCCTCGGCCCCGGAAGTCAGCCTGGGGAAGCTGTTCGGCGCCATCAGCGCGCTGATCGACTCACGCCACGGCCTGTGGCTGTCCTCGCTGCGGCTCGCCGACGACGCCGACAATGACCCGCTGCTGGGCTGGCGGGCCCGTTCGGTGTTCTTCCATGGGGAACTGCCGGCGGATCAGCAGGCTTACACCGGCGCGGTGAAACGGCTCGACAAGGGCATCCCGGACGAATCCACCTACAACCATGTGCGCCGCGCCGGGGCGTTCCGCGCCACGCTACTGGTGGACCATGTCTCCGAGGCGTTCTATTCCGGCGACCATTACATCCACCATTATCTGGGGCGCGGCATCACCGACCGCCTGTTCGTGGTGATGCCGGTGAACGAGGACGTGGAAAGCTACTTTATGTTCGACCGCCTGCGCGGCCAGGCCGATTTCACCGCCGAGGACCTGGACATCGCCAGCTACGCCCTGCGCAGCCTGGGCTGGCTGAACCGGCAGGTCCACCTCAGTTACGGCCAGTTGATGGCCGACGCCCCGCTGACACCCACCGAGCGCGGGGTGCTCAAGCATATGCTGGCCGGCAGCGCCGAGAAGAACATCGCCGAGGCCATGGGGCAAAGCCCGCACACCACCCATCAGTACGTGAAAACCCTGTTCCGCAAGTTCAATGTGCGCAGCCGCGCGGAACTGACGGCCCTGTGGCTGGGGCACAGTTGACAGCCCACCCCCGACGCCAAACAATGTGCTGCCAATAAGCAACCAAACGACTCCCTCTTGGACAGTTTTTCCGACGGGTGGCTGATCACCGCCCTGATCATCCTGATTCTCGGCTCCGCCTTCTTCTCCAGCAGTGAAACCGGCATGGTGGCGATCAACCGCTACCGCCTGCGCCATCTGGCCCGCCAGGGGCACCGCGCCGCCATGCGGGTGGAAGGCTTACTGCGCCGCACCGACCGGCTGTTGTCGGTGATCCTGATCGGCAACAACTTCGTCAATAACTTCGCCGCCACGGTGGCGGCGATCCTGGCGATCCGCTGGCTCGGCGACACCGGCGCGGCGGTGGCGCCGGTGGTGATCACCCTGGTGATGCTGGTGTTCGCCGAGATCACCCCGAAAACCTATGCCGCGCTCAAGCCGGAGCGCATCGCCTTCCCCGCCAGCATGGTGCTCAAACCCCTGCAGGTGGTCCTGGCACCGCTGGTGTGGCTGGTCAACGGCATCAGCATGATATTCCTCAAGCTGGCCGGCGCCCAGGCGCGCAACAGCGACGACGACCACCTCAGCCCCGAGGAACTGCGCACCGTGGTCAACGAGGCCGGCGGGCTGATCCCTGAAAAGCACCAGAAGATGCTGCTCAACATTCTCGATCTGGAAAGCGTCACCGTGGAAGACATCATGATCCCGCGCAACGAAATGGTGGGCGTGGACATCGATGATGACATGGACGAGATCATGTCCACCCTGCGCGCCAGCCAGCACACCCGGCTGCCGGTGTACCGCAGCGACCCCAACAACATGCTGGGCCTGCTGCACCTGCGCAAACTGAGCCGGCTGCTGCTCAAGGAAGACATCAACAAAGCGGAACTGATGCAGCACACCGTGGAGCCCTACTTCGTTCCCGAGGGCACCTCGTTGAACCGTCAGTTGATCAATTTTCAGAACGCGCGGCGGCGCATCGGTATCGTGGTGGACGAATACGGTGACGTGCTCGGCCTGGTGACCCTGGAAGATATCCTCGAGGAGATCGTCGGCGAGTTCACCACCGACCTGGCCGCCACCAGCCAGGACATTCATCCCCAGGAAGACGGCAGCCACGTGATCGACGGCGCCACCCATTTGCGCGAAATCAACCGCTCCCTGGACTGGGACCTGCCCACCGGGGGGCCGCGCACGCTCAACGGTTTGATTCTGGAGTACCTGCAGGACATCCCCGACGCGAATATCTCGATCCGCGTGGGCGACTACCTGATCGAGATCCTGCAGGTGAAAGACAACATGGTGAAAGCCGCCAAGGTACGCCACGCCTCGGACGAACCCGAAGCCCCCTGAACACGCCTATACCCGACCCGCGTCAGGCGACCCCACCCAGGCGAAAATATCCCCTTCGTGACGCTCCACCAGCCGGTAGCCTTCATCGATGGCTTCGCCGGCGCGGTGGAAATCCATCAAGGCGAAATCTTCCAGCAGCGGAATCAGCGTGACCTCGGGCGGATCCCCGGCCATCCGTGAGCGGGTGATGCGGTCCTGCATGATATTGACGCTGGACGCCACCACGTCGAAAAAGCCCGGCGGGCCGCCGTCCTGGGACGAAAAATAGTGCGTCATTTTCTGCCACAGGCTGCGGTCTTCATCGCTCCCGCCACCGTCCGGCGGCGCCTGGCGGGAGAGATGCGCCCCCACCAGCTGGGCGTTCAGGTTCACTGCGATCACCACGTCGGCGCCGAACGCCCGCGCCGCCGACACCGGCACCGGATTGACCAGGCCACCGTCCAGCATCCAGCGCCGCCGGTGCTGCAGGGGCGAGAACAACCCGGGCAGCGCGCAGGACGCACGGGCGGCGTCCAGCACCGGTCCCTTGCTGATCCACACTTCGCGCCCGCTTTTCATGTCCGTGGCCACGGTGACGAAACGCTTTTCCAGATCCTCGATATTGGGGTTGCTGTGCAGCTTCTCAAAAAAGCCGAACAGCTTTTCGCCCTTCACCACACCGCCCGAAAAGGTGAAATCCATCAGCCCGAAGACGTCCTTGGTGGTCAGGGTGCGCACCCAGTCACCGAATTCTTTCAGCGCGCCGCTGACATAGGCGCCGCCCACCAGGGCGCCGATGGAGGTGCCGGCCACCACATCGATTTCAATGCCGCGCTCTTCCAGCGCCTGAATAATGCCGATGTGCGCCCAGCCCCGGGCGGAGCCACTGCCCAGCGCCAACCCCACGCGGGGGCGGGCCGGCAGTAGCGGCTGCTCTTCCGTACTCATGGCTGGTTTACCTCGCTCACGGCCTCGTTTACCTCGCTCACGGCTGCTCCTTCGTCACCATGCAGGGCGCCGGCTCGCCGGCCATGCGCCGCTGACAGCGGACCAGAATTTCGCGGCGCTCCGCCACCGGCAGCAGACCCCAATAGCTGATCTCGCGGCCGGTGCGGAAGCAGCCTACGCAGATGTCGTCGCCGTCCAGGGCGCAGATGGATACGCAGGGCGACACCGGGTCGGCGTGCGGTACCGGGGTGTCGTGAAAGCCCGGATCCTTATTGAAAGCGCTCATCGACTTCCAGATGCTGGTCGAAATGTTTGGCGTGGGCGGCGTAGTGCTGGCTGCTCATGGTCAGCATGGCTTTGTGGCCGTCGGAGATCTCCTTGACCACCTTGGCCGGCGCGCCCATCACCAGAGAGTTGTCGGGAATCTCCATGCCCTCGGGCACCAGCGCGTGGGCGCCGATAATACAGTTCTTGCCGATTTTGGCTTTGTTGAGCACCACCGCGTTGATGCCGATCAGGCTGTTGTCGCCGATGGTGCAGCCGTGCAGCATCACCTTGTGGCCGACGGTGACGCCGTTGCCGATTTTCATCGGCACGCCCGGGTCCACGTGCAATACGGAGTTTTCCTGCACATTGGTGTTGTCGCCGATCTCGATCAGATCGTTGTCGCCGCGGATTACCGCGCCGAACCAGACGCTGCTGTTGGCGCCCAGCACCACCGAGCCGATCACCGTGGCGGTGGGCGCCACCCACTGTCCTTCGCCGCGCATTTCCACGCAGCGGCCTTCCAGTTTATAAATCATTGCTCACCCGTCAGGTCAAAACGCACATCGGCGTCGTACACATGGTTGATCAAATCCAGAATCATGAAGGCGGTGAGCCCCCAGATCCGCTTGTCCTCGTAATAATAGCTGGGCATGCGCAGGCGGCGGCCGAAGAAATCCAGCGGCGGCGACAGCTCCGGCTCCTGGTTCAGGAAGAAGCTCAGCGGCACCTGGAAGATGGTCTCGATCTCGCCGGGCTCGGGGACCAGATCCACCCCCACCCGTACCACGCCCACGAACGGGGTCACCTTCATGCCGAAGCGGGACGCCAGTGGCGACAGTTGGCCCACCACCTCCACTTCCCGCTGCGACAGGCCCACCTCTTCGTGGCTTTCACGCAGGGCGGTGTGCAGCAGATCGCGGTCGCCGGGGTCGCGCTTCCCGCCGGGGAACGCCACCTCGCCGGCGTGGGTGGGCATGCCCTGGGCACGGACGGTCAGAATCAGCTCCGGGTCGGGCTGGTCCACGAACGGCATAAGCACGGCGGCTTCCGGCAAATCCACCGGTAAGTCATTGAAAGGATAGGCCGACATACGCTGTCGGAGTTGCTCTAGCACGGGGTACTCCCAATTTTATTTCAAACACCAGTTTGAACAGGCGCCGCGCACCGGGCAAGGCCGGATGCCTAAGGCGCCTCTGAAAAACTCCCTAATTGCCGATCAACCGCCGAGCCATTAGGCTGGCGTTTCCTCACGGCACCGGCGGCACCAGACGGTAGTGAGGGCCCCACGAACAGCCGAGACCATCAATGAGATATTGCAGCCATTGCGGCGAAGAGATTCTGTTCTCCATCCCCGAAGCGGATAACCGTCCCCGCTATTGGTGCAACCACTGCGGCGTGATCCACTACCAGAACCCGAAAATCGTGGTCGGCGCGATCCCGGTCTGGGAAGGCCGCTTCCTGCTCTGCAAACGCTCCATCGAGCCGCGCATCGGTTACTGGACCCTGCCCGCCGGCTACATGGAAAACGGCGAAACCCTGCAAGAGGGCGCCGCCCGCGAAACCTGGGAAGAAGCCTGCGCCACCGTGGCGATCGGCGACCTGTACACGGTGTTCAACCTGCCGCATATCAACCAAGTCTATATGTTCTTCCTCAGCGAGATGGTCAACGGCGACTACGCCGCCGGCGACGAAAGCGCCGAAGCCGGCCTGTTCTCCGAGGACGAAATTCCCTGGGACGAACTGGCGTTTCCCACCATCGGCCGCACGCTGAAGTTCTTTATCCAGGACCGCGCCAACGGCGGAGAGTTTCCGGTGCGCACCCAGGATATTCCGCCGCTTAAGCCGCGCCCGAAGGATGATTGAGCTGCAAGCTGCAAGCTGCAAGCTGCAAGCTGCAAGCTGCAAGCCAGGGCATGGTGGCGGACGTGCCGTGCCAGGTAAGAGAGAGTTGCAAGTTTCAAGTTGAAAGTTGAAGCGCGGCGGGGGCCTCGCCGGCTGCTGGGCCGTGCCCGCGTTTGCAACTTGAAACTTGCAACTTGCTGGCGCCCCGCCAGCGGCACGGCCTTTCTTCCAGCACGGCCTGCTTGTAGCTTGCAGCTCGAGGCTTGCAGCTGGTCCTAACCGGGCAGGTCCTCGAGTTTCCACAGGTCGATGGCGGGCTCTTCGTAGGGGTGGGCGAGGCGCAGCGCGCTGATCGCCGCGCGCAGGTGGTCTTCCATGCACAGCGTTTCCACCCGGAGCTCGCGCACCGTTTCGATCTTGCCCTGGCCGCCGATGTACGGGTCGCTGCCTTCCAGCGGCCGGAACTGGCCCTGCCCCGCCACCTGGAAGCTGCAGCAATCGTAATTTCCCATGCGCCCGGCGCCGGCTTCGAAGACGGCGTTCTTGACGGCCTCGGCGTGATCTTCCGGGACATAGAAACAGAGCTTGTAGACTGTCATCGTGCCTCCCTGGCGGACCGCCCGCTTCAGGCGGTCTCGCGATGGTTGTCGGCGGTGTCGGCGAGGTGTGCATAGGCGTCGCGCAATTGATAATCGCCCTGGGATGAAATCCACACACCGGTGGCGGACACGGTCTGGGTGTCGCCGGTGAACACCTTGGCCTCGGTGAGCAGCTTGCGCCCTTCCACCTTGGCCACCCGGGCTTCAAAACGGATTTCCGTATTCAGCGGCGTGGGCGCCATATAACGAATGTTCAAGGTGCCGGTCATGCCCAGGCCGGTAACGAAATCCTGACACTTGGCCATCAGCATATCCAGGGACAAGGACAACACGCCGCCGTGCACCTTGCCCGGCGGCCCCATGAACAGCCGCCCGAAGGTGGCCCGGCCGCGCACCATGTCGCCGTCCAGCCACAATTCCAGCGGCGGCGACAGCGGCGTGCCCCGACCGGTCAGAATCTCGAAATCCGCCATGTCCAGGGCATCCTGGCGACTGCCTTTACCGACAATCAGCCGGCCAAGAATATCGCGCATGCTGCGATGGCCATGGCCTTCCAAGCGTTCACGCAACGCCCGCGCCTGCTCGGTGTATTCCGCCAACGCCGCCTCATCCGCGTCCAACCGAATCAACTGCTCACTGATCGCCTGCAACTCGCCGGCCAGCTCCCGACGCCGCTCGGAAACCGCCGTCGGCTCCGGCGACTCCCCCACCAGCATGTCGAAATAGTTATACGTTTCGTCAGTCATTCACTCTCACTCAGGCGGCTGACGCCGCCGATTCAGGATGCAGGATACAGGGTGAAGGGATAGCGCCGTGCCGGCTCCTGTATCCTTCATCCTGTATCCTGTAACGCGGCCGAAGGCCGCTGTGTTATCCCACCCATTTGCGGGCGTTCGCAAACAACCGATACCAAGGCCCGTTTTCAAACCGGCGCCAGTCGTCCGGGATCCAGCTGTTCTGCAGCACGCGGAACACCCGCTCCGGGTGCGGCATCATGATGGTCACCCGGCCGTCGCGGGTGGTGAAGCCGGTGACGCCCTGGGCGGAGCCGTTGGGGTTGGCGGGGTACTGCTCCGCCGGGTTGCCCAGGCTGTCAACGTAGCGCAGCGCCAGCAGCCGCTGCTCGATGTTGCGGTTGAGATCCTGGTCGCTGATCTCGGCGCGGCCCTCGCCGTGGGCCACGGCGATCGGCAGGCGGGTGCCCGCCATGTCACGCAGCAATACGGACGGTGAGCCCTGGATTTCCACCAGCGAGGTGCGCGCCTCGAACTGCTCGCTCAGGTTGCGCACGAAGTGCGGCCAGTGTTCGGCGCCGGGGATCAGGTCCTTCAGGTTGGACAGCATCTGGCAGCCGTTGCAGACCCCCAGCGAGAAGGTGTCTTCACGGAAGAAGAACCGGTTGAAGGCGTCGCGCAGGCCCGGGTTGTAGAGAATGCTCTTGGCCCAGCCCTCGCCGGCGCCCAGCACGTCGCCGTAGGAGAAGCCGCCGCAGGCCACCAGGCCTTTCATGTCGTCCAGGTTGGCGCGACCGGAAAGCAGGTCGCTCATGTGCACGTCCACGGCACTGAAGCCGGCGCGGTCGAAGGCGGCGGCCATTTCCATGTGGCCGTTGACGCCCTGCTCGCGCAGGATCGCCACCTTGGGGCGGGCGCCGGTGTTAATAAACGGACTGGCCACGTCCTCGCTCATGTCGAAGGTCAGGCGCACGTTCAGGCCCGGGTCGTTGGAGTCAGCGATCGATTCGAACTCCTGGCGGGCGCAGTCCGGGTTGTCGCGCAGCGCCTGGATCCGGTAGCTGGTTTCCGACCACAGCCGCTGCAGGCCCCAGCGCGGCCGCTCGCGCAAGACCGCGCCGCCCAGGCGCAGACGCACCACGTCTTCGTCGTTGACGGTGCCGACGCTGTGCACGCAGCCGCCCAGGCCGGCGTCCTGGTAGCGCTGGCGAACCGCTTGAACGTCGGCGCCACGCACCTGGATCACCGCGCCGGCCTCCTCGGCGAACAGTGCCGCCACCGCTTCCGGGCTGTCCCCGGCGATGTTGTCCAGCACGATGTCCACGCCGGTGCGGCCGGCGAAGGCCATTTCCGCCAGGGTGGTAAACAGGCCGCCGTCGGAGCGGT
This sequence comes from Alcanivorax sp., assembly GCA_036276955.1. GTDB lineage: Bacteria > Pseudomonadota > Gammaproteobacteria > Pseudomonadales > Alcanivoracaceae > Alloalcanivorax. The sequence continues at coordinate 13,369 of DASUNW010000135.1, forward strand.
CGTGATAGGCGAGCAGGCGTTCTTCCGCCAGCAGCCGCTGGGTCACCTCGAAAAAGGCGATCAGGTCGTCGGCGTCGTCGAGATCCGGCGCCACATCGCCGACCTTGCCGAACACCTGGGCCAGCGCCGAACCGGCCAGGCGGTTCTTGCCCCGGCCCAGGTCGATCAGCAGGAGTTCGCTGTCCACACCGGTCTTGAGCTGCGGGGTGACGGTCAGGCCGATGTCGGTGACATTGGCGAAACCGGTCACGATCAGCGACAGCGGCGCCACCACGCTCTTATCAATGCCCTTTTCCTGCCACAGGGTGCGCATGGACAGCGAGTCCTTGCCCACCGGAATGGCGATGCCCAGCTTCGGGCACAGCTCCATGCCCACCGCTTGCACGGTTTCAAACAGCGCCTGGTCCTCGCCCGGGTGGCCGGCGGCGGCCATCCAGTTGGCGGACAAACGAATCTGGCCCAGCGAGCCGATGTGGGCGCCGGCCAGGTTGGTGAGGGTCTCGGCCACCGCCATGCGGCCGGACGCGGCGGCGTTGACCAACGCCACCGGGGTGCGTTCGCCCATCGCCATGGCTTCGCCGGTGCGCTGGTTATAGCCGGTGGCGGTAACCGCGCAATCGGCCACCGGCACCTGCCAGGGGCCGACCATCTGATCGCGGTGCACCAGGCCGGTCACCGAGCGGTCGCCGATGGTGATCAGGAAATTCTTCGACGCCACCGTGGGCAGGCGCATGACCCGCTCGATGGCGTCCTTGAGTTCAATGCCTTCGGTGGTGAACGGTTGGCGCTCGAAATCTTCCCGGTCGTAGCCGCGCTGCATTTTCGGCGGCTTGCCGAACAGCAGGTCCATGGGCAGGTCCACCGGCGCGTCGCCGAAATGGTCGTCGGCCACTTCCAGGTGTTCCGCCTCGGTGGCCTCGCCAAGCACCGCGAACGGCGCGCGCTCGCGCTCGCACAGCGCCTGGAAACGTTCCAGGTCTTCCGGCAGCACCGCCAGCACATAGCGCTCCTGGGCTTCGTTGCACCAGATTTCCACCGGGCTCATGCCCGGCTCGGCGCTGGGGATCGCGCGCAAGGACAGCTGGGCGCCCCGGTCATGGTCGTGGACCAGCTCCGGCAGCGCATTGGACAGGCCGCCCGCGCCCACGTCATGGATGGAGACAATCGGGTTGTTGTCGCCCAGCGCCCAGCAGCGGTCGATCACTTCCTGGACGCGGCGCTCGATTTCCGGGTTGTCGCGCTGCACCGAGGCGAAATCCAGCGCTTCATCGGATTCGCCGCTGGCCATGGAACTGGCGGCGCCGCCGCCCAGCCCGATCAGCATGGCCGGCCCGCCGATCACGATGATCTTGGCGCCCGGCGGAATCGGCTTCTTGTGCACGTCGCCGTCGCGCACGTTGCCCAGGCCGCCGGCGATCATGATCGGCTTGTGGTAGCCGCGGCGCTCGTCACCGGCCACGCCCGGCGCCTGGATTTCCAGGGTGCGGAAGTAACCGCACAGGTTGGGCCGGCCGAACTCGTTGTTGAACGCGGCGCCGCCCAGCGGCCCGTCGATCATGATGTCCAGCGGCGAAGCGATGCGCCCGGGACGGCCGTAATCGTCCTCCCAGGGCTGGCGGAAGCCGGGAATGCACAGGTTGGACACGGAAAAGCCGGTGAGGCCCGCCTTGGGCTTGCCGCCACGGCCGGTGGCGCCCTCGTCGCGGATCTCGCCGCCGGCGCCGGTGGCCGCGCCGGGACGCGGCGCGATGGCGGTGGGGTGGTTGTGGGTTTCCACCTTCATCAGCATGTGCACCGGCTCGTTGCGGTAACGGTACTCACACGGATACCCGGCGTTGCCCGGGTCCGGGTAGAAGCGGTCCGCCACCGGTCCGGCCACCACCGCCGCGTTATCGCTGTAGGCGCTGAGCACGCCCTCGCTGGCGTGCTTGTAGGTGTTGCGGATCATGGCGAACAGGCTGAGGTCCTGCTCCTGACCGTCGATGGTCCAGTCGGCGTTGAAAATCTTGTGGCGGCAGTGCTCGGAGTTGGCCTGGGCGAACATCATCAGTTCGGCGTCGGAGGGGTTACGGCCCAGGGCGGTGAAGCGCTCCGCCAGGTAGTCGATTTCGTCCTCCGCCAGCGCCAGGCCCAGCTCGCCGTTGGCGGCGGCCAGGGCGTCGCGGCCGCCGCCGATCACGTCCACACTGGTGAGCGGGCGCGGCTTATGGCGGGTAAACAGCACCTCAGCGTCGTCCAGCGTGTCGAGCACCGCCTCCACCATGCGGTCGTGCAGGGCCGCCGCCAACTCAGTCCGGGAGGCCGACCCGGTCAGCTTGAGCCGGTATTCGATGCCGCGTTCCACCCGCGCCACCTTGGCGAGGCCGGCGTTATGGCAGATGTCGGTGGCCTTCGACGACCAGGGCGACACCGTGCCCGGGCGCGGCACCACCACGAAGGTCTCGCTGTCCGCCGGGTCCACGGCCGCGTCCTCCAGGCTGGGGCCGTATTCCAGCAGGCTGTCGAGCACCTGGCGCTCGCGCTCGTCCAGTTCAGCGTCGCCTTCCTTTAGAGAAAGCGCCACGAAGTGCACGAAACGGGCGGACAGAGCCTCTACCTGGGGCAGAGCCTCCAGCAGTTTTTCCTTTCTAAACGCGGATAGGGCCGGGCTACCGGGGAGGATCAGCATGGGGTCGGCTTTTCCTTTACGTGCAGGGGGAGAAATAAGGATCGCAATGATAAGGGATGGCCG
>DASUNW010000136.1:0-29282 GCA_036276955.1 Alcanivorax sp.
TGTTTTTCAGGGCCTTCCAGTATCACCCTGGCGCGGTCGATGCCGGCGTCCTCGAACCGCGCCCAAATCCGTTCGCAAAAACCGTCGTCGAGATACTGGGCCCCCTTGAGGAGCAGCCGGCTGTCGTCGACTTCCCGCAGCAGGCGGGACCATTCGCGAATCAAAACCGGGTTGATCTTGGCGGGGTTATTCAGACAACCGAAGGTGATATACCCGGCACTCAGGGCCGGCAAGGCCTTCACGTCAGGGGCGTGGCCCGGCGGCAAATAGCAGATGTAGTCATCCGGCAGGCGGATCAGTTTCTCGTAATAGTCTGGGTCGCAGCCCGGTGGTGTTTCGACGCTGTCGCTGATCAGGTAATCGATGGCGTCCAGCCCGGTGGTGTTGACCAGACCTCCGACCCACTTAACGATCAGGGGCGCCGGCTCCATGGCGATCATGGTCAAACGATTGCCGTCGGTATGGCCGCTCAAGTCGATAAGAATGTCGACCTGGTCGTCGCGTATCCGCTGCGCCAGGGCGTCGTCGTCCAGGTCCGTGATGAATCGCCAACGGGGGGTTATGCGGCGCAGGCGGCGGGTCACATGGTCTTGGGCATCACTGGATGAGTACGCTACGAGCTCGAACTGATCCGCCGGCAGATTTTCCAGCGCCGTGGTGATCATTTGGCCCACGGGATGGGTGCGCAGGCCGGCGGAAAGCAGGCCTACGGTCAGCTTACGTCCACCGTCAAGGTCGACCGGATGCGGCCGTGCCGGGCGTTCCGAGGGGGAGAATACGGTCCGCCACCGCCGGATCAGGTCGCTGATTGCCGCGTTGTCATGCGCGGGATTGTAGTGCGCATTGAAGATCCGGTTTGAGAAAGCAATCAGGTGAGAGGGATCGCATTCCAGGGCGCGGCTGTAGTAGTTTTCCGCCTCTTCGAACAGGCCCACATCGCTGTGCTTGATGGCGGCGAGGTTGAAGAACGAAGCATTACTGTCATCCAGCTCCAACAGCCGTTTGCAGTCTTCAAGCACCGTTCCCACCTTGCGGGCGCTGGCATATATATTAATACGACTAGCCAGGATGGTGGTGTTTTCCGGCGCCAGATGGTGGGCCTGGTCGATGTGCTTGACGGCGGCCTCGCCATCGCCCAGCGCGCGCAACGTCCGGGCCAGATGCAGATGCGCGAAGGCGTTGTTCGGGTCGGATGCCAGACAGGCGCGAAGGTGCTGTGCGGCCGCCTGCCAGTCTTTTGCCGCCATCTGCGCCTTGCCCATGATTAGCAGGGTTTGCGCGTTCCCCGGCTCAAGCTGTAATGACCGGTACAACGCACTGATGGCGTTGGGGCTGTGTTTTTCGAAGCGCGCGGCGCCCAGCGCCTGCCAGGCGAAGGCATCATCAGGCCACTGTTCGGTAAGGGCCCGTGCGTGACGTTCGGCTTCGGCAAAGTGCTTGCCGTTATAGGCACGGGCGAAGGCGTCCTTGGCGGTTGCATGGCGCTCAGAGCGGCCCCGTGCGGGGCGGGGGCGTTGTGGCCGGCGAGCGGTCTTATTGACGGACATAATCGGTTCCCGGAACGCGCGGTAACTGGAAGATGCTCCACACTAGCAAGTGGGCGGTCCGGGCAAAGGCATGATAAACGTGCGCTTCAAGGGCTTATTGTGTGGTTTGAACAAAAAAAGGGCCCCGAAGGGCCCTTTATCTGGTGCGGTGGGGTTTAACCCAGCAGGGAGAGCACGCCCTGCGGCACCTGGTTGGCCTGTGCCAGGACGGAAGTGCCGGCCTGCTGCAGGATCTGCGCGCGGGTCATGTTGGACACTTCCACCGCGTAGTCGGCATCTTCGATGCGCGAGCGGGCGGCGGACAGGTTGGTTTCGGTGGTGCTCAGATTGGTGATCGCGGAATCGAAGCGGTTCTGCATCGCACCCAGTTCGGAGCGCAGGCTGTCTACAGTGCTGAGGGCACCGTCCAGAGCCGCCAGCGGATTGTCCGTGGCCGGATCGGTGGACAGCTGGGAACCCTTGCTCACGGTGCCGTCGGTGGCGATTTCCGCCTCGTAGTACACGGTGTTACCGTCGGTGTCGGTGCCTTCCAGAACATACTCAGGGGCGCCGGCCTCGGTGCCGTTGTAGGCATACACGGTTTCGCTACCGGAGTAGCTCACGGTCGCTGCGGAGGCCAGTTCGGTTACCTCAGAGCCGCCAGGCGCGGTGCCAACGGCGGTGGAAGTGCTGTCCCAGGTCACATCGAGTGAACCGTCACCGCCGGTATCCGTGGCTTCCACGGTGGCTTCATAGTAGGTTCCGCCGCTCTTCACCACATAGCCGGTGGAGCTGTCGGCACTTTCATACAGACCGTCGGCGGGGGCAGTGGCACCGCTATCCGCGCCGACCGCAACGTCAAGGGTTTCACCGACACGTGCGGAAGTGCCGTTCAAATCACCACCGGTAGTGGCCACGCTGGTCGGGTCGATGCTGGCGGCGACACTGAATGAACCCAGGCCCAATGATTCCGCATTGATGCCCTTCAGATTCATGGTGATCTTCTCACCATCGTTAGCGCCCACCTGGATCGACAGTTCCTGATCTTTAGCCAGCACTTTCACGCCGTTGAAGCTGGTTTCCTCGGAGATGCGGTTGATTTCTTCCAGACGCTGGTTGATTTCGTCCTGGATGGAGGACAGGTCTTCAGAGGAATTGGTGCCGTTTTCCGCCTGAACGGTCAGTTCACGGATGCGCTGCAGGTTGTCGTTCACCTGGTTGAGCGCGCCCTCTGTGGTCTGTGCCACGGAGATGCCGTCGTTGGCGTTGCGCTGGGCCTGCGACAGACCGGTGATCTGGGCGGTCATACGGTTGGCGATGGCTTGGCCGGCGGCGTCGTCGGCGGCGCTGTTGATGCGCAGGCCGGAGGACAAACGCTCCATGGAGGTCTGCAGGGCACTCTGAGACCTGCTCAGGTTTTGTTGGCCGATCATGGCCGTGATGTTGGTGTTGATAACTGACATAGCAAATGTCCTTTTGTGATTCACCGTTTGGTTTGAGAGCAACGGCGCTGGCCGTTACACCGTCTTTCGGCGGATTCGCGTTTCGCTTTAGGGTTGGCGGCAAAAAGTTTTGTGGTTAAAGCCGCGCTCTGGCTTGCCGATAACCAAGCCGTTAGTGAGGCGAAGGCGAGGGCGAGAGGCATGACATCGCAGGAAGGTGCGTTCAGCCGGGTGGAGCATGCCCCGGAAATACAGGACCTGTTGGAACATCTGGCCCAGCCCGGCGCGGCGTCGCTGGCGTTGGATAACAACGGCGGTGAACCGATGCCGGTGGTGGTGTTCGAGGCGCGCCCGGGCGATTGTCTACTGCTCGACATCAGCGCGATCCGGCAGATCGCCGCCGATCTGCGCCGGGGCGCCGGCTTTCGGCTGATGGGGCAGGCGCGTGGGGGCGTGTTGCGCACGCCTTTATTAAGTGCCGACATGTGCTTCGAGCGGGACGGCAGAATGCTCTGCCGCTGTGATTACCCGCCGGAGATGGAAATCCTGCAGCGGCGCGATACCTTCCGCGCCGAGTTGCGGCTGGGCATGGAGGTCGGCGTGGTGCTGCGTGACCGCGAGAGCGGCCTGTCCGCCCAGGGGGATTTGCGGGACCTGTCCCTGCGGGGCTGCCTGGTGGAGTTGTCCGCCAGTGCCATGACCGCGCTGATGTCCAGTGCCGCGGTGTTCGAGTTGGAGCTGTGCTTCCCCAATGGCACCCGTTTCGTGGTGCGTGGCGGCCCGCGTCACCAAACGGCGGACACGCAACGGGGGCTGGTCAAGGTGGGCTTCCTGTTTGCCCAGCTTAGTGCCGAGGATGACCGGCGTTTGTGGTTCATGGTCCGCGAGATCGAGCGGGAGGCAGCGCGCACGGCAGGCAACAGCCGCACGCCGCTGGCGCCGTCGCAGTTGTTCGAGGGCGCCAGGAACGCCGACCGCAACGTCGTGGGTCGGCGCCAGACGCAACAGTACGCCACCGCCATGACCAGGCGGCTGGCGCCCACCGCCGCCTATCTGGACAACCAGATTCTGGCGCTGCGCCAGGGCGGCATGGTGGATGCGGTGCAGTTGTCGCGGCACGCCGACCGTTTATTGGCACTGCAGGACGAGGACCGCGAAGCCCTGTTGTTCGCGGTGCAATGTCTGGACAAGGAAACCATGCTGGTGCGGCACTCCCTGGGGGTGTCGACCCGCCTTCTGGATTTCGCCAGAAGTGAAAATATGCCCCATGAGCTGTGCAAGGCGCTGGCCGCCGCCGGGCTGGTGCACGACCTGGGTAAGGCGCTGCTGCCCCGTGACCTTCTCGAAATGCAGTTTCTCAATGCCAGCCAGTACCGTTGGTTGCAGGGGCACGTGGCGTTGATTCTCCAGCGCATTGAAAGCTGCCGCTGGTTGGCGTCCTCGGTGGTCGAGGCGGTGGTACGCGACATCAACGAGCGGCTGGACGGTCAGGGTTATCCCCAGGGGCGCGCCGCCGAGGGGCTGCCGGAACTGGCGCGGCTGGCGTCGGTGGTGGATGTGTCCGATGTGATGGCACGGGTGCGCCCGGGCCGGCGGCCCTGGTCCGCGGAAGAGATTCACGACCATCTACTGGCGTCGTCGCATCAGTTCGACCGCCGCTGGGTGGATCGTCACCGGGCGCATTTCGGGCGCTGGCCGGTGGGCAGCCTGGTGCGTTATCCGGGTGGGCTGTTGGCCTGGGTGCGGCGCCTGGACGGGCAGCGGCGGCCGGTGGAGGTGCAGATATCACGCGGCAGCGCCTTTCCCTGCGGCGACCCCCAGCAGTTGTTGGAAGGCGGTGCTTTGGAACGGTTGGGCGAGCCGCTGTCCTCGGTGCCGGCGCCCGGCTAGCCACGGCGTACTAAAGTCATGGCGGTTACCGCCGATAGCATGAAATAGCGGCAAATGGCCGTTCTTATCCACCGCTGCGGCGGCGGCGGGGCGGCGCACAATGACGAAGGTATTTTGCAAGGAAACACCATGGCCTCAATTTCTTCTTTGGGTATCGGTTCCGGGCTCGACCTGAACGGTCTGCTTGACCAGATGGAGGCGGCGGAGCGTCAGCAACTGACGCCGATCACCCAGCAACAGAAAAGCTATCGGGCGCAGATTTCCGCCTACGGCACACTGGAGAACAAACTCACCTCGTTTCGCGAGGCGGCCGCCAAGCTGGGCGAGAGCCAGCAGTTCGAAGCGGTGAAAAGCAGCGTTTCCGGCGACGCCCTGAGCGCGGTGGTGGGCGAGGAGGCCCTGCCTGGAACCCACGACATCGTGGTCAACAACAAGGCCCGCGCGTACAGCATCGCGACCCAGGGGGTGGCCGACAAAACCGAGCCGCTGGGCGCCGGGACGCTGAATTTCACCCTCGGCAACGGCGACAGCTTCAGCATCGAAGTGGGCGAAGAGCAAAGCTCCCTGGAAGGTATCCGCGATGCCATCAACGAGGCCGGCAAGGGCGTTCAGGCGTCGCTGGTCAACGACGGTAGCGGCCAGCCGCATCGATTGGTGCTGTCCGCCGCCGAAACCGGCACCGAGGCGGCGATCGCCAGTGTCGACTTCGGCACCGCTGGTCTCGGTGGCGTTCTGGCCGTGGATGCCGGCACCGAAATCACCGCCGTCAACGCGTCCCTGAGCGTCAACGGCATCGACATCGAGAGCCAAAGCAATCGGGTCGAGGGGGCAGTGCAGGGCATCACGCTTAATCTCGAGGAAGCGGGCACGTCGACCCTGTCGGTGACCCGTGACACCGCCGGCATCACCAAAGCGGTGACCGCGTTCGTGGAGAGCTACAACAGCCTCCAGGAGAGCATGGACAGCCTCACCCGTTACGACCAGGAAACCGGCACCAGCGGGCAACTGCTCGGCGACACCACCCTGCGCGGTATCGAATCCCGTATTCGCGGCGTCATGGGTGGCTTGGTCTCCGGGGGTGAGTTCAATGCGCTCAGCGATATCGGTGTGAACCTGACCGTCGACGGCACTCTGGAGATCGACGAAGAGGCGTTGGACGAGGTGGTCGCCAACAAGCTCGGCTCGCTGGCGGATCTGTTCTCCGGTTCCGGGGAGAGCGAGGGCCTGGCCACGCGGCTCGACACCACCCTCGGCAAGATGCTCGGTGACAGTGGCACCATCGACAACGCCACCAGCGGTCTGGAAGACCGCATCGAGGGGCTGGGTGAGCGGTACCTGCGGGCCGAGGCACGCATCGACAGCACCATCGCCCGCTATCGCGAACAGTTCAGCAAGCTGGACGCGATGATCGCGGAGATGAACTCCACCAGCAGCTACCTGACCCAGCAGTTCGACGCGCTTAATGCGCAGTTGAATCAATAAGCCAACACGGTAACCAGCAGAGGGTAATACTGATGACAATGACGCGTGGCGCCGCCGGGTATGCCCGGGGCGCGGGGGCCTACGCCCGGGTTGGCGTGGAAAGCGGCGTGATGTCGGCCAGCCCCCATGAATTGATCAACATGCTGTTCGACGGCGCCGGCTCGGCGATTCGAGCGGCCGCCCTGCACATGCGCGAGGGGCAGGTGGCGGAGAAAGGCAAAGCCATCTCCAAGGCGCTGGATATCGTCAACAACGGTTTGCTGGCGGCTCTCGACCGGGACAAGGGCGGTGAACTGGCCGACCGCATGGCGTCGCTCTACGACTACATCGCCCGCCTGCTGCTCACCGCGAACCTGCGTAATGATTCGGCCAGCCTGGAAGAAGCCGGTCGCCTGCTTGCCGACCTGGGCGAAGCCTGGCGGCAGATACAACCCAGCGCGCATCAGGGGGCTGAATGAGCGATATCAAGTCCCGCGGCGGAGCGTTGTCGGCGGAGCAGGTGCTGCTTGCCTATGAGGCGCTGTTGGCGCGCTCGGGGTGTATGCTGGACTGCGTGCGGCGCCATGACTGGGACGCCCTGGTGGAAGAGGAAGCTTACTATCTGGTGGACGTGGAACAACTGTCGACCCGCGAGCATGATACCGTGCTCGATGCTTCCCAACAGGCGCGCAAGTCGCTGCTGCTGGAGCGGATACTGGACCGCGATCTGGAGATTCGCCGCTGCCTGATGGCACGCCGGGAAGAGCTGGCCGGGCTGATCGGCACGTCCAAGCGCAAGCGTGATCTGCAGCGTTCCTACGGGCCCCAGGGAGCGGCGTCCAGAGATGCCGTGTTCCACCTGGACGAAGACACGCCGTGAGCGGCATCACGCCGATACTGGATACACTGCTGCATCAAGTGCTGGGCAAACGGGTGGACGTGCCCGTTGCCCGGCAGACCCCCGAGCCGGTGCGCCCGCTCAGCCCCGCCGAGGCGCCGCCGGCGGTACGCAGCGACTCGCGCCTGGATCCGCGCAGCGCGCCGCTGCCCGACCTGCCGGCGACCGGGCAGCGGGGCCGCGCCCCGCAAACGCTGACCCTGCCGGTGGATACCGCCCCCGGTTCCACGCAAACCCATTTCAGTGCCGCCGCCCGTACCATCGCCGATATCCTGGCGCGCTATCCGGCGCCGCCGTCGGCGGTGCGGCCCACGCTGCCGTTGATGACCGCCGCCGACACCGAGGCGCCCACCCTGGCCAACCGTCTGCAAGCCAGCTTCAGCCAGAGCGGGCTATTCTACGAATCCCATTTGCAGGGCTGGTACCGGGGCGAAGTGAGCGGGGCGCGTTTGGCCCAGGAGCCGCAAATGCGGTTCACCCGCCCCGCCGATCCGGCAGCGGCGCCGGCGCCGGTGGAAGGGCGCCCAGTGGCGGAGGGAGAAGAGATCGCCAGAACGGCGCCGCGTCCGTTATCCGACGACGCCAACCAGACGCTGCAGGGGATTTTGCGCCACCAATTGGAGGCGCTGGCGACGCCGGTGTTGCGTTGGGAAGGGGACGTTTGGTCCGGTATTTTCATGGCGTTGATGATCCAGGTGCCCACCGAAGCCCCCCGTCAGCCGCACGCCGACCAGGATCAAGACGGCGACGAACCGGGCGAGGAGGGGGCATGGCGCTCCGACCTGACCCTGGAGCTGGCCGCGCTGGGGCCGGTGCGGGTGCGCCTGGATGTGCGCGGCGACGATCTGAGCATTGACTTGGCCACCCGGTCCGAACAGATCGCCGAACGAATGCGCGCCGACAGCCAGCGTTTGAGGGCCGGTCTCCAGGGGTGCGGCTTCGCACGGATTCAACTGCGAGTGGCCGCCGATGAAAGACCCTGAATCCAACAGCCGCCGCCAGGCCGTGGCGCTGGCCTACCAGGAAGGTGAAGCGCCCCGGGTGCTGGCGCGAGGCTACGGTGACCTGGCCGAGCGGATTATCGCCGAGGCGCGTCGCCAGGACGTGTTCGTGCACGATGCCCCGGAACTGGTGGGGTTGTTGATGCAGCTGGATCTGGATCAGAGAATCCCGCCCCGTCTGTATCAGGTCATCGCTGAGTTGCTGGTCTGGTTACAGAGCATGGATGCGGACCAGACCCATCAGTCCGGCTAAGCTTATAGTATTAGCAATATACGCAACGATCTGCTATGTGCCTGTTTTGTGATGTGATTCCTTGCTTCAAGAGGCTTTGCAATTTTTTGTCCCCCCCGCATGCTCCAAACTCCCCTTTCTTACGCTTTATGAAACACTGTTCTTGTTTTTTTAGATCCGAAAATTAATTATAACGCTTTGATTTTAAAAGAAAAAATACCTTTATGTTGCGCCAAGGCGCCCCTGTCAGGGCTCTCGGCGGCGGCTCTTTACGTTATTGAAACGACAGTCTTAACATCGGTGCATATTTGTGAATAGCATCACAAAAATTTCTTATGATGTGAATTTGTTCACAAAAAAGTGTGAGCGCATCGTGATGACTGTGGTACGTTGCCACTACCAAGAAAGAGCAATTAACGACTTATTAGTGTAACAATACTAATACTAAAGCATTAGATTTTTGTAAGGTTTCAATGGGTCCGACGAGGCTACCGTCGGAGAAAACCTCGGTTATGGGGCACCGAAGGAGTGAGCGGAACAATGAAAATCGACAGCGTTTTGAACGAAATCCAAGACATCAACCTGACCTACCTGCTGCTGGCTCAGCGTCTTCTCAAAGAGGATTACGCCACCGCCATGTTTCGGTTGAAGATCGACGGGGCCATGGCCGAGGTACTGATCTCCTTGTCGGCCAAGCAGCTCAGCCAGATGGCGCGCACCAATCAACTGTTGTTCCGTCTGCACTTTGACGACGCGGACCAGGTCACCAAGCTCACCAACAACAAGCGCGAACAGGGCCTGGGGCAAACCCATGCGGCCTTGTTGATGGCGTCCTGCGCGAATTGATCGGGGGGAGAGGACCGATGACCGAGAAAAGTCTGGTCGGTGAAATGCGTCAGGTGCAATTGGCGATCGAATTGATTGAACTGGGGGCGCGGCTGCAGGTGCTGGAATCGGAAACCGAGCTCAGTCGCGGGCGGCTTATCCGGCTCTATAAGGAAGTGCGCGGTATGTCGCCGCCGAAGGGCATGTTGCCGTTCTCCACCGACTGGTTCATCACCTGGTTGCCGAATATTCATTCCTCCCTGTTCTACAGCTTTTACCGGCACCTTACCGGTGAGCGAGGCTGCAACCGGATGGAGGGGTTCGTCAAATCCTACCGGTTGTATCTGGAGCAGATCGCCCTGGACGGCGCCGAGCCGGTGCTCGGTCTGACACGGGCCTGGACGCTGGTGCGCTTCTTTGAAAGCGAGATGTTCGAGCTGTCGCAGTGCACCAATTGCCGCGGTCATTTCGTCAATCACGCCCACACGCCCAGCCAGCAGTTCGTCTGTGGTATTTGCCAGCCGCCCTCGCGCGCCGGCAAGACCCGAAAACGCCAGGTCGCGGCGGGCGAAGAAAGCATCAAGACGGCACGGCAGAGTAGCGCTCGCCGGCAGGCGATAAGCGCTTAATTTATTCCCTCAAGCTCAACCGCCTTCTGCCGATACAGAAGGTAATGCTATCCACGCTGTTTAAGGATACCGGTTGTGCTGATACCTCTTGGATTCATCATCGTCACCCTCTCCGTGTTCGGCGGCTTCTCCATGGCCGGCGGACACCTGGGCCCGCTCTACCAGCCCACCGAAATCCTGATGATCGTCGGGGCGGCGCTGGGTTCGTTTCTGGCCGCCAATAACGGCAAGGCGATCAAAGCCACCCTGCGCACCGCCAGTACCCTCAAGCGCACCAAGAAGTACGATAAAGAAATCTACATGCAGTTGATGGCGCTGCAGTACAACCTGCTCTCCAAGATGCGCCGCGAGGGCGTTCTGGGGGTCGAGAAGGACATCGAAAACCCGGCCGAAAGCGCGCTCTTCAGCGAGTATCCGAGAATCGCCAATGATCCCATGATCATGGGTTTCATTACCGATTATCTGCGCCTGATGATCAGCGGCAGCGTCGACCCGATGGAACTCGACGAACTGATGAGCCATGAGATCGAGGCGTTCGAACACGAGGCCCACATCCCCGCCGACGCGCTCGCCAAAGTGGGCGACGGTCTGCCCGCGTTCGGCATCGTCGCGGCGGTGCTCGGGGTGGTGAAAGCGTTGGCGTCCGCCGACGCCGGCGCCGAGGAAATGGGTTTGATGATCGCGCACGCTCTGGTGGGTACCTTCCTTGGCATTCTGCTCGCCTACGGCTTCGTTAATCCGGTGGCCAGCCGCATTGACCGTCAGGTCGCCGAGGCGGTGAAGATGCTGCAGTGCATTCGTGTCACGTTGTTGGCCAACCTCAACGGTTACGCGCCGCAGTTGGCGGTGGAGTTCGGCCGTAAAGCGCTGCACACCGCCGAACGGCCCACCTTCACCGAACTTGAAGAGCACGTCCGTTCGGCGCGGCCCGCGGGCGCCAAGCAGGCATGAGCGAACAGCACCGGCCCATCGTCATCCGGCGTCGCCGCCGGGCCCAGGCGGTCCGCCATAGCGGTGCCTGGAAGATCGCCCTGGCGGATTTCATGACCGCTCTGATGGCGTTGTTTCTGGTGCTCTGGATTATTTCCACCGCTACGCCTTCGGAGCTGCAGGGGCTGGCCGAATACTTCCGCACGCCGTTGAAAGTGGCATTGGCGAACGGCGACCGCAACTCATCGAGCACCAGCGCGATCCCCGGCGGCGGCGCCGACCCGGCGCACTCCGACGGCGAGCAGGCACGCATCGATCTGCGCCGTCAGACCCTGCCGGCGGACGAGCGCCAGCGGTTCATTGATCTGCGGCGCCGCATCGAGCGGGCCATCCAGGCCGACCCGCAACTGCGCGAATTGCGTGATCAGATGCGCTTCGAAATGACCCCGGAAGGCTTGCGCATCCAGTTGGTCGATACCGATCAGCGGCCCATGTTCCGGCTCGGCAGTGACCGGGTGGCGCCTTATATGCGTGACCTGCTGCGCACCATGGCGCCTTTGCTCAACCAGATGCCCAACCCGCTCAGCATCAGCGGGCATACCGACAGCCTGCGGTATTCCAACGGCGACAGCGGCTACAGCAACTGGGAATTGTCCAGCGACCGCGCCAATGCGTCACGGCGCGAACTGGTGGCCGGCGGTCTGGACGGCGAAAAACTGCTGCGGGTCACCGGCATGGGCGACCGTGTGCCGGTGCCGGAGAGTAACCCCGGCGACCCGGTTAACCGGCGCATCACCCTGGTGGTGCTGACCCGCCAAGCGGTGGACCGGCTGCGCGCCGCCAGCCGCCCCGGCGATCTTAACGACGCCCCTCAACCCGTGCGGGAGTGAACATGGATATCACCGAATTCTACGACACGTTTTTCGAAGAGGCGGACGAACTGCTGGCGGAGATGGAAACCCATCTTCTCGCGCTGGACGTGGACAACCCCGACGTGGAACGGCTTAACGCCATCTTCCGCGCCGCGCATTCGATCAAGGGTGGCGCCGGTACGTTCGGCTTCGAGGCCCTGCAACGCACCACGCATCTGCTGGAAAACCTGCTCGACTCCACCCGGCGCGGCGAGTTGACGCTGCGACGGGATATCGTCGACACCTTTCTGGAAGCCAAAGACATGCTAAACGATCAACTGGACGCCTATCGCCAAGGCGGCGAACCGGACCCGGAAGCCCTGGAACGGATCTGCGAGACGCTGCGCCGCCTGGCCCTCGAAGAGCTGGGCCAGGACGCCGCCGCGCCGGGCGCAGGCGATGTTGAGCCGCCGGCGACAGCCGCGCCCCGGACGACCGCTCCGGTAACCAGCGACGGCGCCCGAAGCGACGGCGGTCGTTTCGAGGTCACCTTGATCGGCGTCGCCGACAAGGACCGGGACCTGTTGATCGAGGAACTGGCGCAGCTGGGCGATATCGAGGATCACCAGGCCGACGGTGAACGCCACCGGGTGGCGCTGACGTCCTCGTTGAGCGGCGACGATATCGAAGCGGTGATGTGCTTTATCGTCGAGCCGGAACAATTGGAAGTGCGTGCCCTGGAGCCCGCCGCGCCGCAGCCCGCGGCTGAAGCCGAGCCCGAAGCGGCGCCGGTCGAAGCCAAGCCGGCGGCGCCGCAAAAAACCGAAGCCGCCGCCAAGAACGGCGACGGCGGCAAGAAAGGCGGCGAATCCACCTCGATCCGCGTGCCGGTGTCCAAGGTCGATCAGATCATCAACCTGGTGGGCGAACTGATCATTACTCAGTCGATGCTGAACCAGGTCGCCGAGGATTCCGAGACCGTCAACGACGGCGCCCTGGTCACCGGCCTCAACCTGCTGCAGCGCACCGCCCGGGATCTGCAGGAAGCGGTGATGTCCGTGCGCATGGTGCCGATGGACTATGTGTTCAGCCGTTTCCCGCGCCTGGTGCGCGACCTCGCCGGCAAACTGAACAAAGACGTGGAGCTGGTCACCGAGGGCAAATCCACCGAGCTGGATAAAGGCCTCACCGAACGGATTATCGACCCGCTCACCCATCTGGTGCGCAATAGCCTGGACCACGGCATTGAAACCCCGGACCGCCGCGAAGCGGCGGGCAAACCCCGTACCGGCCGGCTGACGCTGTCCGCCCAGCACCAGGGCGGCAATATTCTGATCGAAGTGATCGACGACGGCGGTGGCCTCAACCGGGAAAAGATTCTTGAGAAGGCACGTTCCAGCGGCCTCTCCGTGTCCGATTCGATGAGCGACGACGAAGTCTGGCAGCTGATCTTCGCACCGGGCTTCTCCACCGCCGAAGCGGTCAGCGACGTGTCCGGGCGCGGCGTCGGCATGGATGTGGTCAAGCGCAACATCCAGGCCATGGGCGGGCACGTGGAAATTCTCTCCAAGACCGGCCACGGCACCACCACCCGCATCGTACTGCCACTCACCCTGGCGATTCTCGACGGTATGTCCATCAAGGTGGGCCGCGAGATGTTCATCTTGCCGGTGAGCGCGGTGATCGAATCCCTGCAGCCACGCGGCGACGACCTTTATTCCATGGCCGGCGGTGACGTGTTGCTGAAGGTGCGCGACGACTACCTGCCGGTGGTGGCGGTCCATCACGCCCTCGACGTTGTGGACGCGATCACCGACCCGACCCGCGCCATCGCCGTGATCGTCCAGGGCGAAGGCCGCCGTTACGCCTTGCTGGTGGACCAATTGGTCGGCCAGCAGCAGGTGGTGGTGAAGAACCTGGAAACCAACTATCGCAAAGTGCCGGGCGTGTCCGCCGCCACCATTCTGGGGGACGGCAGCGTAGCACTGATTCTGGACGTGGCGGACATGCACCGTCTTGGCCAGAGCAAAAAAGAAAACACTGTCTTCGGCGCCCCGACCCGGGCCCGGCCTGTTGAGGAGTTAGAACCGTCATGAGTCACGCCACTGCTTTGCAAACCGCCGCCGCCGTGGAAGCGGGCAGCCAGGAATTCCTGGTGTTCTCCCTGGGCGACGAGGAGTACGCCATCGATATCCTCAAGGTTCAGGAAATCCGTGGCTACGAGAACGTCACGCGCATTGCCAATGCCCCGGACTTCATCAAGGGCGTGGCCAATCTGCGCGGCGTGATCGTGCCGATCGTCGACCTGCGCATCAAGTTCCGGCTCGACCGGGCCGACTACGACGAGCAGACCGTGGTGATCGTGGTCAACATCGCCGATCGGGTGGTGGGCATCGTGGTCGACCGGGTGTCCGACGTGATGACGCTCACCGCCGAGCAGCGCAAGCCGGCGCCGGAATTCGGCCTCAGCCTGCCGCTCGATTACATCAGCGGTCTTGGCAACCTGAATGAGCGCATGCTGGTGCTCGTCGACATCGAAAAGATGCTCACCAGTGAAGAAATGGCGCTGGTGGAAGAGGCCGGGGCCTAACCGGATGAACCCCTTGAGTAGTCGAGTTCCCCTCAGTCCCAGCCCCGTTTCGGGCGGCGCCGGGCGGTTTTCGCCGGAGCGCGACCTGATGCTCAGCGAAGCGGATTTCATCCGCATTCGCGAGCTCATCTATCGCCGCGCCGGCATCGTGCTGGCGGAGCATAAGCGCGATATGGTCTACAGCCGCATCGGACGCCGTGTGCGCAAGCACGGGCTGGTCCGCTTCCAGGATTACTTGGCAAAACTGGAACAGGACAGTTCCGGCCCGGAGTGGGAGGCGTTCACCAACGCCCTGACCACCAACCTGACCGCCTTCTTCCGCGAGAACCATCACTTCCCACTACTCGCCGACCTGATGCGCGACCGGCGCGGTCCGATACGAGTATGGAGTGCCGGCGCCTCCACCGGCGAGGAGCCGTACTCCATCGCCATGGCCTTGACCGAAGTGCTCGGCGACAAAGCGGACTTTCAGGTGCTCGCCACCGACATCGATACCGAGGCGCTGGACCGGGCGCGGCGCGGTATCTATCCGATGGATCAAGTCGGCAAGTTGGATGAGCGGCGCCGCAAGCGTTTCTTCCAAAAGGGCAGCGGTACCCGCACCGGGTTCGCCCGCATCCGTCCGGAAGTGGCGGAGCGGGTGCGTTTCCGCACGCTCAATCTGGTGGCGCCGAAATGGCCGGTGGAGGAGCGCTTCGACGCCATCTTCTGCCGCAATGTGATGATCTATTTCGACAAGGACACCCAGGCGAAGATTCTGGAGCGCTTCGCGCCGCTGATGAAACACGACGGTCTGCTGTTCGCCGGCCACTCGGAGAGCTTCTCCTACATCAGCGACCGCTTCCGCCTGCGCGGCCAGACCGTCTACACCGTCGCCGACCGGTGACGCCCCCAAAAAACCCTAAAGAAGCAACGCCATTCGCCGATAGCGTGAGTAACAAAGGCGAACCGCGCCGGTAACGGCGTCGCCTTGGAAATGGGGAGACCGATCTTGGCCGGGAAAAAAATAAGGGTGCTGTGCGTCGACGACTCGGCCCTGATACGCGATTTGATGAGCGAGATCATCAACAGCCACGACGATATGGAAGTCGTGGCGGTGGCACCGGATCCGCTGGTCGCCCGTGATCTGATCAAACGCCACGACCCGGATGTGCTCACCCTGGACGTGGAGATGCCGCGCATGGACGGCCTCGATTTCCTTGAGCGCCTGATGCGGTTGCGGCCGATGCCGGTGCTGATGGTGTCGTCGCTCACCCAGGCCGGCTCCGAAGTGACCCTGAGGGCATTGGAACTGGGCGCGGTGGACTTTCTACAAAAACCGGCCCTGGGTATTCGCACCGGCATGATCGAGTACAGCGAGCTGATCGCGGAGAAAATCCGCGCCGCCGCACGCTCCCGGCCGCGACGGATTCAGGCCGGTGAGCGCGATGCACCCAAGCCGCTCAAGTCGGTGATGGTGTCGAGCGAAAAGCTTGTGATTCTGGGCGCCTCCACCGGCGGCCCGGAAGCGATACGTCAGGTGTTGGAACCGCTACCCGCCAATTGCCCGGCGATTCTGATCGCCCAGCACATGCCCGGCGGCTTCACGCACTCCTTCGCGCAGCGACTGAACAAGCTCTGCCGCATCACCGTGAAGGAAGCGGAAAACGGCGAGCGGGTGCTTCCCGGGCACGCTTACATCGCCCCGGGAGACTGGCACCTGAAACTGGTGCGCAGCGGCGCCAACTATGTGGTGCACCTGGACGAAGGGCCGCCGGTGAACCGTCATCGTCCATCCGTGGACGTGTTGTTTCACTCGGCGGCGACACAGGCCGGACGCAACGCCATCGGTGTGTTGCTTACCGGCATGGGCAAGGACGGCGCGGCGGGCCTGCTGGCCATGCGCCGCGCCGGGGCGATCACCATCGCCCAGGACGAGGAAACGTCGCTGGTATTTGGCATGCCTCGCGAAGCCATCGCCATCGGCGCGGCCACGGAAACCCTGGCATTGGACGACGTGGCGCCGCGCATGCTGGCGCTGGCGGCGGCCTCCGGCCGGGCGCAACGGGTTTGAATAACAAAACGAATTTTCTGAGGAAGCTCCTGAGAGAGGAACGGCGGCTATGATGAAAGTACTACGCAACCTCAATATCAACACCATGGTGGCCGGCGCGCTGCTGTGTTGCGCGCTGCTGATCAGTGTGCTCGCGGTGTTGCGCTTCGCTACCAACGACATGGTGGACGACTCCATTTCCACCTTGAACCAGGTCAATGTCCAGCAGCTCAATGAAGTGAGCCGGGCGGCGGTGCTGCTTAACCGCGCCCGCATCCAGATGGATCTGGCCGCCGACTATCTGGACCAGGGCATGCGCCTGGTGGCGGAAAGCCAGATCGACGGCGTCGAAGGGTTGTTGCAGCGCGCCCAGGACCGTTTCGATAACTTCGAGGCGACCCCCAAGACGGAAATGGGCAAGGCCCGTGCCAATGAACTGGGCACCGGGTTCAAAGCCGTCATGGTATTGGTGCGCGACCAGTACGCCGCGCTCAAGGCCGGCGACCTGCGCGAATACAAAGATCTGCGTCAGGAGTTGCTTACGCCCGGCGACAGCCTGGACGGCAGTCTCACCGACTTTACTCAGTACGCCAACGAGCGTGGCGCTACCATCATGGCCAACTACCGCGAAAAAACCGCGTTGTTCGGCATGATCGGGCTGGCCGCGCTGGCGGCCACCGCGGTGGTGCTGCTGCTGATTTATTGGGTGCTGCGCAAAGCGGTGGTGGCACCGCTCCACGACGTGGTGGAAAATCTGCAGCGCATCGCCCGCGCCGACTTGTCCGCGCGCATTCATGTGCCGGGTCGCAACGAGATCGGCAAGCTGTTCGCCGCCATGCGCGACATGCAGGACAGCCTCTCCAAAATCGTCACCAATGTGCGCAGCAGCAGTAACTCGATTTTCGTCGGCAGCTCCGAGATCGCCCGGGGCAACACCGATCTGTCTTCGCGCACCGAGCAGCAGGCGGCGTCCCTGGAAGAAACCGCCACCAGCATGGAGCAGCTCACCGCCACCGTGAAGCAGAACGCGGACAACGCCCGCCAGGCCAGCGGGCTGGCCAATGACGCGTCCGGTACCGCGACGCGTGGCGGCGAGGTGATGCAGCAGGTCACCAGCAAGATGCAGGGCATCACCGAGAGCTCCAAAAAGGTGGCGGACATCACCTCGATGATCGACTCGATCGCCTTTCAAACCAACATTCTGGCGCTTAACGCGTCGGTGGAAGCGGCCCGCGCCGGTGAGCAGGGTCGCGGCTTCGCGGTGGTCGCCGGCGAAGTCCGCAACCTGGCCGGTAACAGCGCCGACGCCGCGCGCCAGATCAAACAGCTGATCGAATCCTCGGCGGTGGAAGTGCAGGAAGGCTCCACGTTGGTGGAGCAGGCCGCTGAAACCGTCAAGGAAGTGGTCGCCGCGGTGAAACGCGTTACCGACATCATGGACGAGATCTCCGCCGCTTCCCAGGAACAAAGCGGTGGCATCGAGCAGGTCAGCCAGGCGGTCAGCCAGATGGACGAAGTCACCCAGCAGAACGCGTCGCTGGTGGAAGAAGCCAGCTCCGCGGCCGCGTCCCTGGAAGAGCAGGCCAAGCGACTGGAAGAAGCGGTGTCGATCTTCCGGCTCGACAGCGAAGCCGGCGATGCGGCGGGCGCCGCGATGACGCCGATGATCACCCACGAACACGACGAATCGGGGCGGCAGGACGAGGCCGCCGCCGCGCCCAAGCAGCAACCCACGCAAAACGCTTCCCGGGAGCGCAGCGCGCCGCCAGCGCCGCGCAACGCCCGCCCGGCACCGCGCCGCGAGCCGGTGACCACCGAGGACGACTGGGAAGAATTTTGACCCACCGCGCCGGGGACGCACTCCCGCCACCCGGCGCCACGACGTAGTGAGAGGATCCGATGGATAAGGGCATGAGTATTCTGGTGGTGGACGACTTTCCCACCATGCGGCGCATCGTTCGCAGTCTGCTCAAGGAGTTGGGCTTCACCAATGTGGAGGAAGCCGAGGACGGCCAGGAGGCATTGAGCAAACTGAAAGGCGGTGGTTTCGAGTTCGTGGTTTCGGATTGGAACATGCCCAACCTGGACGGCCTGGAGATGCTCAAACGGATTCGCGCCGACGACGGCATGAAAGCGATGCCGGTATTGATGGTCACCGCCGAAGCGAAAAAGGAAAACATCGTGGCCGCTGCCCAGGCCGGCGCCAACGGCTATATCGTCAAGCCGTTTACCGCCGCCACCCTGGAAGAAAAACTCAATAAGATTTTCGAGAAGCTGGGCAAGTAAGCGATGCGGGGTCCAGCTTCCCTGGTGAGGAGAACCGAATATGAGTGGTGAGGCTCGGCAAGCGGCGGCGCAGGACGGCGCGCACAGCGATGATCTGGTAATGCGCATCGGGCAACTCACCCGTATGCTGCGGGAAAGCATGCGGGAACTGGGTTTGGACAAGGAGGTGGAAAAAGCCGCGGAGGCGATTCCCGATGCCCGCGCCCGTCTTAATTACGTGGCGTCGATGACCGAACAAGCCGCCGACCGCGCGCTGAACGCGGTGGACCGGGCCCAGCCTCTGCAGAACGAAATAGAAGCCCGGGCGGAAAGTCTTGATCAGCAATGGCAAACTTGGTTCGAGAACCCCATGGAGCTGAATCAGGCCCGGCAACTGGTGAACGACACCCGCGGCTACCTGGCGGCGGTGCCGGAAATGACCCGAGAAACCAGCAAGGAGCTGCTGGAAATCATGATGGCCCAGGACTTCCAGGACCTCACCGGCCAGGTGATCAAAAAGATGATGGAAGTCATCCTGCAGGTGGAAAACCAGCTGCTCCAGGTGCTGCTGGAAAGCGTCCCCGACGGCGAAGAGCGGGATGCGATGAAGCGGCGCATGGCGAATGCCGATTCCCGTAAGGGGGAGGGCGCCGGCCTGGTCAACGGCCCGCAGATCACCGCCGAGGGCGAGGACATCGTCAGCAACCAGGACCAGGTCGACAGCCTGCTCGACGAGCTAGGCTTCTAGGGAATAGCCGCCCCCAAACCCCTCTTATCGTTCGATTGGCTTGCCGGGCCATCGGCGACAATCCCGGGCATTGAAGTAATGATGCCCGGAATGCCGCCGCCATGGCCGAAGAAACCGAAGATCAGGAAAAGACCGAAGAGGCCACGCCCCGGCGCCTGGAAAAAGCCCGGGAAGACGGCCAGGTGGCCCGCTCCCGGGAGCTGACCACGGTGATGCTGCTGTTCGGCGGTGTCGGCGGTCTGTGGTCATTGGGGCCGGCGTTGTTCGACCAGGTCGGCATGGTCATGGAGCAGTCGTTCCTGTTCGACCGCCGCCAGGGCTTCGACACCACGGTGATGCTCACCCACGCGGTGGATCTGGGCGCGCGCACCCTGTTCGCACTGATACCGCTGTTTCTGTTGCTGGCGGTGATCGCCCTGATATCGCCCAACCTGCTGGGCGGCTTTCTGATTTCCGCCAAATCTCTCCAGCCACAGCTCTCCAAGCTCAACCCGATCAAGGGCCTTAAGCGGCAGTTTTCCTCCCAGGCGCTGGCCGAACTGGGCAAAGCGATCGCTAAGTCGATCCTGGTGGGGTCGGTGGCGGTCGCCTTCCTCACCGCCAAGCGCGGTGAATTCATGGCGCTGATGGACCAATCCGTGGAACAGGCGCTGGCCAATGCGCTGCGTCTCGCCGCCATGGCGTGCGGCCTGATGGTGCTGTCGCTGGTGGTGGTGATTCTGCTCGACGTGCCCTACCAGTTGTGGAGCCACGCCAAGAAGCTGCGCATGAGCAAGGAAGAGATCAAGCGCGAGCACAAAGAGACCGAAGGCGACCCGCAACTGAAAGCGAAGATTCGCTCCCAGCAGCAGGCCATGGCCCGCAACCGGATGATGAGCCAGGTGCCGGACGCGGACGTGATCGTCACCAACCCGACCCATTACGCGGTGGCCCTGCGTTATGACGACAGCAGTATGAGCGCCCCCCGCGTCATCGCCAAGGGCGCCGACGAAGTGGCCGCCCGCATTCGCGAGCTGGGCGGCGAGCACCATGTGCCTCTGCTGGAAGCCCCGCCACTGGCGCGGGCGCTGTACCGCCACGTCGACATCGACCGGGAAATTCCCGGCCCGCTCTATACCGCCGTGGCGGAGGTGCTGGTGTGGGCGTTCCGCCTTAAACGGGCCCGGGAAGAGGGCGGCGAGCGGCCGGTGACCCCGGCGGACCTGACGATACCGGCGGAACTGGAGGTGGCGCCGTGAAAGCGATGAGCCAGTACCTGGGCGGGCGGGAGTTGCTCGGCGACGGTGGCGCCAAGGTGCTGGCCGGGCCGATTCTGATCCTGCTGATCATGTCGATGCTGATCCTGCCGCTGCCGCCGTTCGCGCTGGATATGTTCTTCACCTTCAACATCGCCCTGGCGCTGATGGTGCTGCTGGTCAGCATGTTCACCCTGAGCGCGCTGGATTTCGCCGCTTTCCCGGCGGTGCTGCTGTTCACCACCCTGTTGCGGCTGGCCTTGAACGTGGCCTCCACCCGGGTGGTGCTGATGGAAGGCCACGAGGGCGGCGCCGCCGCCGGCAAGGTGATCGAGGCGTTCGGTCAGTTCCTGGTGGGTGGCAACTTCGCCGTCGGCCTGGTGGTGTTCCTGATTCTGGTAGTGATCAACTTCATGGTGATCACCAAGGGCGCCGGACGCATCGCCGAGGTGGGCGCGCGCTTTATGCTCGACGCCATGCCCGGCAAGCAGATGGCCATCGACGCCGACCTCAACGCCGGCCTGATCGGCGAGGAAGACGCCAAGAAGCGCCGCGCCGAAGTGGCCCAGGAAGCCGACTTTTACGGCTCCATGGACGGCGCCAGCAAGTTCGTCCGCGGGGACGCCGTGGCCGGCCTGGTGATCATGGTGGTGAACCTGATCGGGGGTTTGCTGATCGGCATGCTGCAGCACGATATGTCATTCGCCGACGCCGGCCGTACCTACACTCTGCTGACCATCGGCGATGGCCTGGTGGCGCAGATTCCGGCGCTGGTGATCTCCACCGCCGCCGGCGTCACCGTGTCGCGGGTCACCACCGACCAGGACGTCGGCCAGCAAATGATCAGCCAATTGCTGATGAATCCGCGCGTGCTGATTCTCGCCGCCGCCGTGATGGGGCTGCTGGGCCTGGTCCCGGGCATGCCCAATTTCGTGTTCCTGCTGTTCACCGCCGGCCTGGCCGGCGCCGCCTGGTACCTGAGCCGGGCCAAGGAAAACCGCCTCGCCGAGGCGCAGATCGAGTCCGCCCCGCCGCCGGAGCCGGAAGCGCCGGAAGCGAGCTGGGACGACGTCCAGTTGATCGACGTGCTGGGGCTGGAAGTGGGCCACCGCATGATCCCCCTGGTGGACTACCGCCAGCAGGGCGAACTGCTCGGCCGGATCAAAAGCGTGCGCAAGAAATTCGCCCAGGAAGTGGGCTTCCTGCCGCCGGTGGTGCACATCCGCGACAACCTGGAACTCGGCGCCAACACCTATGTGGTCACCCTGAAGGGCGCGGAAGTGGGCCGTGGCGAAGCCTTCCCCGGCAAATGGCTGGCGATCAACCCGGGGCAGATCACCGGCGAAGTGCAGGGCACCGCCACCCAGGACCCGGCGTTCGGCCTGCCGGCGGTGTGGATCGAGGCGGACCAGCGCGAACAGGCCCAGGTGTACGGCTACACCGTGGTCGACGCCAGCACCGTGGTGGCCACCCACCTGAATCACCTGCTGCACAACCACTCCGGCGAAATGCTTGGCCGCCAGGAAGTGCAGCAGTTGCTCGACAAGCTCGGCGAGGACAGCAAGGCGCTGGTGGAAGACGTGGTGCCCAAGGCGGTGTCGCTCACCGTGCTGCAGCGCCTGCTGCAGAACCTGCTGGAAGAGGATGTCTCGATCCGCGATATGCGCACCATTCTTGACACCCTGGCGGAGCACGCCGGCCAGCACACCGACGCCCACGAGCTGACCGCCCAGGTACGCATTGCCCTGGGCCGCGCCATCACCCACCAGTGGTTCCCCGGCCAGGACGAACTCCATGTGATCGGCCTGGACAGCAATCTTGAGCAGGTGCTCGGCCAGGCGCTCAACGGCGGGGGGGCGCTCGAACCGGGCCTCGCCGACACCCTGATGGCGCAGGCCGCCGCCGCCCTGGAGCGCCAGGAAGCGGCCGGCGAACCGCCGGTGCTGGTGGTGCAGCACGGCCTGCGGCCGTTGCTGGCCCACTTCCTGCGCCGCCGCCTGAACCATCTGGTGGTGATGTCGCAGGCGGAAATCCCGGACGACCGCACCCTGCGCGTGACCAGCATGATCGGCGGCCAGCCTTAACGCGGCCCGCCACAACCGGACAGACCAGAGGACATCGCCATGGGCGTGCAGCGCTTTGTCGGCAGCAACAATCGGGAAGCCATGGGGCGCGTGCGCGCGGCCCTCGGCGATGACGCCCTGATCCTGGCCAACCGCGCCACGGACCAGGGCGTGGAGATTCTCGCCCTGGCCGAGGACGACGCGTCCGGCTATTCGTCGTCGCCGGAGGCGCCGCGAGTGGCGCCCGAGCCCGCGAATCGCGAGCGGCCCGCCGAGCGCGGCCTGGCCGAGCCCGACCGAACGCGGCCGAGCGCGGCCCGGCCCGACCGAACGCGGCCCGACCCGACCGAACGTCCCGATCTCACCGAGCAACTGCTGCGTGAAGTGCGGGACATGCGCGAACAGTTGAACCGCCGCGCGCCGGTCGCCGGCGACGACGGCCCGCGTCCGGCGCTGCGCCGACGTCTGTTGGGCGCCGGCTTCAGCGCGCTGTTCAGCGACCCGTTGCTGGACGGTTTGCCGCCGGAGCTGCGCTCCGCCGAGCCGGCCGCCGACTGGTTGCAGCGCCAGCTACAGCGGCGCCTTTCGGTGGCGGCGCCCGGGGATCTGGAGCAGCCCGGCGTGACCGCCCTGGTCGGCCCCACCGGGGTCGGCAAAACCACCACCGCCGCCAAACTGGCGGCGCGGCTGGCCCGTCGCCACGGCGCCGAGCGCGTGGCGCTGGTCAGCGCCGACAGCTACCGCATCGGCGCCCGCGACCAACTGCGAATCTACGCGGACCTGCTGGGCGTCGCCCTGTACAGCCTGGATGAAGGCGAACACCTGGACCGCCTCGCCGGACAACTCGCCGATACCCCCTGGGTGGTGGTGGACACCATCGGTATGAGCCAGCGCGACGCGCGCCTGGGCGAGCAACTGCGCCAATTGAACGGCCGGCTGCGGGTGCGCCCGGTACTGCTGCTTAACGCCGCCAGCCAGGGCGAGACCCTGGAAGAGGTGGTCACCGTCTATCGGGGCACCGCGCGCACCGCCGGTCTGGCGCTGGATGACGCCATCATCAGCAAACAGGACGAGGCCAGCCGTCTGGGGCCGGTGCTCGATACCGCCCTTCGTTATCACCTGCGGCTGCATTTTGTCTGCCGGGGTCAGCGGGTGCCCGAGGACATGGTGGCCGCCGACGCCGCCGGCCTGGTGGACGATGCCCTGGCGCTCACCGGCGACGGCGGCGAGGACGATCAGCCCGGCGCCGCCGGCTGGACCCGGCGAGTGCTGGCCCAGGGCCGCGCCCTGGACGCCGCCGTGTCGCTGCTGCGAGACGGCGCCCCGGATTTCACCGCCATCGAGGACCAGTGGCACGGCCGATCGCCCACCGGCCAATCCGCCGCCGAACAGGCGCCGATCCGTTTCTGGCAGGGCGGCGCGCGGCCGGCACCGGCCCTGGCCCTGGACGATCACGGCCTGCCCATCGGTGTGCCGGCGGCGACGCTCGCCGGCGAACCCGTCGCCGGCGCCGCCCAGCTTTTGCCGGCGCCGCCGGACGCGGCGCTGTGGCGGGCGTTACAGGAGAGCGGTCAGCCGTGGCTGGCGGCGGCCCGGGGCAACAGCCGGGTGTGGCATCGGGGCCGGCGTTTGCCGCTGAGCGAGTGCTATCCGTTGGCGGGCCCGTGGGACAGTTTAATGGTCCGTCATCGCGGTCGCGCCGCCCAACTGCGCCTGCGCCGGCTGGATCTGGCCGCGTCGCCGGCCCGCCGCGGCGACGGCGCGCCGTTCACCGCCTTGCTGTGTGCCTGGTTCGGTGAAATCCGCGACCTGGACAGCGGCCGGCTGCTGGGGCGTCGTTATTGGCAGGCGCCGAGCGGACAAAGCCGCGAACAGGACAGCGCGCTGCTGCGCCACCTGCTGCGTTGCGAAGAGTGGCCGGCGCTGCGTGAGCGGGCCGCCGGGCAGATCGACGCGGCGCTGGAACAGGGCGAAGGCGCTGCCGGGCTGGCCGGCGCGCTGGCGGCATTGGCGATTCGCCTGGACCAGGACAACAGTGATTGGGCTCTCGATCTGCGCGCGCAACTGCTGAGCCTCACCGGCACCCGCCGACGCAGCGCCGCCGCCTTGCTGAAAGCGTTGGTACAGCTGTTCCGTGCCCGGCGGGACCTGCAGCGCATCGGCGCCGCCCCGGGAGGCACCATCGATGCCTGATCAGGCCGCCGGGCTGCGTCAGCCGGCGCGCCGGGCGCCGCCCGCCCAGGGACCCACCTTAATGGTGGTGGGCCTGCCGGCCGGCGCCTCGGGCACCCAGCCGGTCACCGAACGGCTGACCGACTGGGCCCGGCACGGCCGGCGCTGGGTCGGCGATCCCAATGCCTGGCGCATCGTCACCCTGGACCCGGCCAGCCCGCACCTGCCGTTGCTGGCCAGCCAACAACGGCGCTGGGCGCTGTGGGTGGACAGCGACACGGACGCCTTCCGGCGCGCCTATCACACGCTCAAAATTCTGCGCCGCCAGGCCGGCCCCGGCCGCCTGCTGGCGCTGCACGCGCCCGGGCTGCCACGGGCCGGGCTGCTCAACAATCTGCAGCACGGCGCGCGGCGCTTCCTGGATATCGAGCTGGTGGTGCTGTCCTCATGAACAGGCTCGTCGGTGTGTTGCTGGTGCTGCTGGGGTCGCCGGCTTTGGCGGCGCCGGGCAGTTGGCAGGCGCCGCTGCCGGAGATGCGTCTGGCGGTGGCCGGTCGCTTCTATCACAGCGAGCCCGCCACGCCGCCGCCGATGGCCGAAGGCAAAGCCATCGTGCGGGTCGGCTGGCGTTACCGGGTGCCTGCCGGGCGCCGCGTCCAGGCCTGGCTGTGCCAGGACGGACAATGCCTGCCCCTGGGCACCGCCCGGCGCGGCCGCTTTCTGGCGCCGCCGGATTGGCGCGTGTCACGCCCCCTGCACCTGCGTTTCCGGTTGCCCGCCGGCGAAAGCCGCGCGGTCACCGTCGCGACCCCCCGGCTGACAGTGGAATACCGCTGAACGCGGTAATCCTTATCACTGGAAAAGGACCCAACAAAGGCCGTTATTTGCCGCTTCCAAAATGCGCCGACCGCCAATAATGGGAGCATCAAAATGGCATCCAGGCCCGTTTTGGGGAAAACCATGTATACCGCACAGGGTAAAATCAATCACGACGCGCTGCTGGAAGAGCACCTTCCCGCCGTCCGCCGCCAGGCGCTGGCGCTGCAGGTGAAGCTGCCGTCCGGTATTGATCTGGACGATCTGATCCAGGCCGGCACCGTAGGGCTGCTCGACGCGCTGCAACGCTTTGACGCCAACGCCGGCGCCAGCTTCTCCACCTTCGCCAGCCAGCGCATTCGCGGCGCCATGATCGATGAATTGCGCACCCGCGACTGGCTGCCGCGCAGTGTGCGCCGCAACGCCCGCGCCGTGGACCAATGCGTGCACCGGCTGGAACAAAAGCTGGGCCGGCCCGCCGAAGAGCGTGAAATCGCCAACGAAATGGGCATGGACCTGAGCGACTACCAGCAGTTGCTCACCGACACCAACAACGGTTTGCTGCTGCCCTATGAAGAAATGGTGGAAGAGCGCGGCGAGCCGGAAGCCGGCAGCGGCTCACCGCCGTCACCGTTCGCCGCCCTGGTGGCCGGTGAACAGCGCGAGCAATTGACCGCCGCCATCGAAACGCTGCCCGAGCGCGAGAAGTTGTTGCTGGCGCTCTATTACCAGGAAGAGCTCAACCTGAAGGAAATCGGCGCCGTGCTCGGCGTCACCGAATCCCGCGTCTGCCAACTGCACAGCCAGGCGGTCAGCCGGCTGCGCGTCAGGCTTGCCGACGGCGCCTGACGCCGTCAGGCGCCGCCGCGAAGCGGCGCGCCTACACGAATCCTCCGGTCCGGCGTACAATGCGCGCCGACGCAGACCGAGGATTCTATGAGCCCCACCGACGAGATCCACAGACGGCGGACCTTCGCCATCATCTCACACCCGGACGCCGGCAAAACCACCATTACCGAGAAGGTGTTGTTGTACGGGCACCTGATCCGTACCGCGGGCACCGTGAAGGGCAAGAAGTCCGGCGTGCACGCCACGTCCGACTGGATGGAGATGGAAAAAGAGCGGGGCATCTCGGTGACCACCTCGGTGATGCAGTTCCCCTACCGGGACGCCATGGTCAACCTGCTGGACACCCCCGGCCACGCCGACTTCTCCGAAGACACCTACCGCACCCTGACGGCGGTGGATTCCGCCTTGATGGTGATCGACGCGGCCAAGGGCGTGGAAGAGCGCACCGTGAAACTAATGGAGGTGTGCCGGCTGCGCGACACGCCGATCCTGACGTTCATCAATAAGCTGGACCGTGAAGTGCGCGACCCCATCGAGGTGCTCGACGAAATCGAGGACGTGCTGAAGATCGAGTGCGCCCCGGTGACCTGGCCGATCGGCATGGGCAAGAACTTCAAGGGCGTCTACAACCTGCTCACCGACACCGCCGTCCTTTATAAGAGTGGCCAGGGCCACACCATTCAGGAACGCCGCGAGGTCAAAGGCCTGGATAACCCGGACCTGGACCAGGCGGTGGGCGCCGACTACGCCCAGGAGCTGCGCGACACCCTGGAGCTGGTGCAGGGCGCCAGCCATGAGTTCGACCTGCAGCGCTTCCGGGACGGCAAGTTGTCGCCGGTGTTCTTCGGCACCGCCCTGGGCAACTTCGGCGTTGATCATATGCTCGACGGCCTGGTGGAATGGGCACCGCCGCCGCTGCCCCGCGACGGCGGCGAACGGCAGGTGGACGCCAGCGAAGACAAAATGACCGGTTTCGTGTTCAAGATTCAGGCCAATATGGACCCGCGCCACCGCGACCGCATCGCCTTCCTGCGTATCTGTTCCGGCAAGTACAAAAAAGGCATCAAACTCAAGCAATGCCGCACCGGCAAGGACCTGCGCCTGGCCGACGCGCTGACCTTTCTGGCCGGCGAGCGGGACAATGTGGAAGAGGCCTACGCCGGGGACATCATCGGCCTGCACAACCACGGCACCATTCAGATCGGTGATACCTTCACCGAGGGCGAGGACCTGCGCTTCACCGGCATCCCTCACTTCGCGCCGGAGCTGTTCCAGCGCGTGGTGCTCAACGATCCGCTCAAGAGCAAGCAGCTCCATAAGGGGCTCAAGCAACTGGCGGAGGAGGGCGCCACCCAGGTGTTCTTCCCACTGCGCAACAACGATGTGATCCTGGGCGCGGTGGGCACGCTGCAGTTCGATGTGGTGGCCGCCCGGCTCAAGGGCGAATACGGCGTCGATTGCCGCTACGAGCCGATCAGTGTCAGCACCGCCCGTTGGGTGGAGGCGGGCAGCGAACGGGAGCTGGAGGCGTTCGAGCGCAAGGCCTACGACAATCTGGCCCGCGACGGCGCCGACCATCTGACTTACCTGGCGCCGACCCGGGTCAATCTGCAGCTCGCCCAGGAGCGCCATCCCGACATTCTCTTCCGCGAGACCCGCGAGATTTAGCCGGCTCCCACAAGGCCCGCTCCCACAGGCGGGCCTTCTATGCTAGACTCTGCGCCCTCCGTTTCGACCGGCCCCGATTCATGCGTTTGATCTGCAGTCCGCCCTAGCGCCTCGTGCGAGCGGGCCTTGCCCGCGAAAGGGTGGCGCCAGCCACCCGGCAGGATCCCAGAGACCGTTCTGGTGGTCCGCCTCCCCGCATCTTTAATTTAAAGCTGATTCTTTTGTTTGCCGCCGTGGCATTGTCGCGGTTGTCCGTCTGTTGTTCAGGTTAAGGGACCCTATGTTGCCCAATATCAAGCAAGACTGGTTTTCCAATGTACGCGGCGATGTGCTCGCCGGGGTGGTGGTGGCGCTGGCGTTGATTCCGGAAGCGATCGCGTTTTCGATCATTGCCGAGGTGGATCCCAAGGTGGGGCTCTATGCGTCGTTCTGTATTGCCGTGGTGACCGCGTTCACCGGCGGCCGGCCGGGGATGATTTCCGCCGCCACCGGCGCCATGGCGCTGTTGATGGTGACGCTGGTGCGCGAGCACGGCTTGCAGTATCTGCTGGCGGCCACGGTGCTTACCGGGCTGCTGCAGATTCTGTTCGGGGTGTTCAAGCTGGCCACGGTGATGCGGTTCGTGTCCCGTTCGGTGGTCACCGGCTTTGTGAACGCCCTGGCGATTCTGATCTTCATGGCGCAGATTCCGGAGCTGCTGGGTGTCACCTGGCACGTCTACGCGATGACCGCCGCCGGGCTGGGCATCATCTATCTGTTCCCGCTATTGACCAAGGCGGTGCCGTCGCCGTTGGTGTGCATCGTGGTGCTCACCGGCGTGGCGCTCTTTTTTGGTCTGGAGATGCCCACCGTGGGCGATAAGGGCGAGCTGCCGGACAGCCTGCCGGTGTTCCTGTTGCCGGATATCCCGTTGTCCCTGGAGACGCTCAAGATCATCTTCCCGGTGTCGTTGACCATGGCGGTGGTGGGTCTGCTGGAGTCCATGATGACCGCCACCATCGTCGATGACCTCACCGACACCGACAGCGACAAGCACCGCGAATGCCGGGGCCAGGGCGTGGCCAACATCGCTTCCGGCTTCCTCGGCGGCATGGCCGGCTGCGCCATGATCGGCCAGTCGGTGATCAATATTAAATCCGGCGGCCGCACCCGTTTGTCC
>DASUNW010000137.1:0-2225 GCA_036276955.1 Alcanivorax sp.
TGACAACGCTATACTTTGCTCCCCATTTCCCTGTCTAAAGTAGTTGCTTGCGTATGAAGAGCGCTGAGATTCGCCAGGCCTTTCTTGATTACTTCGCCCGCCAGGGGCACGCCGTGGTGGCGTCGTCCTCGCTGGTGCCGGAGAACGATCCCACCCTGTTGTTCACCAACGCGGGGATGAACCAGTTCAAGGATGTGTTCCTCGGTCGCGACAAGCGCGATTACAGCCGTGCCACCAGCTCGCAGCGTTGCGTGCGCGCCGGCGGCAAGCACAACGACCTGGAAAACGTGGGCTACACCGCCCGCCACCACACCTTCTTCGAAATGCTCGGCAACTTCAGCTTCGGGGATTACTTCAAGCGTGACGCCATCCGTTTCGCCTGGGAGTTTCTCACCGGGGAGCTGGGGCTGCCGCCGGAGAAGCTGTGGATCACGGTGCACGTGTCCGACGACGAAGCCGCCGACATCTGGCTCAAGGAAATGGGCGTCAGCGCCGAGCGCTTCTCGCGCCTGGACGAGGACAACTTCTGGCAGATGGGCGACACCGGCCCCTGCGGCCCCAGCTCCGAGATCTTCTACGACCACGGCGCCGATGTGCCCGGTGGCCCGCCGGGCTCCGAGGACGGCGACCTGGACCGCTATATCGAGATCTGGAACCTGGTGTTCATGCAGTACGACCGCCAGGACGACGGCGAGCTGAAGCCGCTGCCCAAGCCCAGCGTGGACACCGGCATGGGCCTGGAGCGCATCGCCGCGGTGCAGCAGGGTGTGCATTCCAACTACGAAATCGACCTGTTCCAGGCGCTGCTCAAGGCCGCCGCCGAGGCCACCGGCTGCGACGACCTGGAAAAC
This sequence comes from Alcanivorax sp., assembly GCA_036276955.1. Classification (GTDB taxonomy): domain Bacteria; phylum Pseudomonadota; class Gammaproteobacteria; order Pseudomonadales; family Alcanivoracaceae; genus Alloalcanivorax. The sequence continues at coordinate 852 of DASUNW010000137.1, forward strand.
AAAAGCCTGCGCGTGATCGCCGACCATATTCGCTCAGCGAGTTTCTTGATCACCGACGGGGTGGTGCCGTCCAACGAAGGGCGCGGCTATGTGCTGCGCCGCATCATCCGCCGCGCCCTGCGCCACGGCCACCAGTTGGGTCAGGAGAAGCCGTTCTTCCACACCCTGGTGGCGGCGCTGGTGGAGCAGATGGGCGACGCCTATCCGGAACTGCGCCGCGAGCAGGCGCGGGTGGAAAAAGCCTTGCTGGCCGAGGAAGAGCAGTTCGGCCGCACCCTGGCCGCCGGCATGAAAGTGCTGGAAGGCGCCATGGCCGACCTGCAGGGCGACGAGCTGCCCGGCCGGGTGGTGTTCGCTCTGTACGACACTCATGGCTTCCCGCCGGACCTGACCGCCGATGTGGCCCGTGAGCGCGGCCTGTCCGTGGACATGGACGGCTTCGACCAGGCAATGCAGGCCCAGCGTGAGCGCGCCCGTGGTGCCGGCGCCTTCGCCAATGATTACAGCGACCGGCTCAACATCGAGGCGGTCACCGACTTCTCCGGCTACGAGAAGCACCAGGACCAGGCCGAGGTGGAAGCCCTGTACCGCGACGGCGCCGCCGTGGACAGCCTGGAAGCCGGGGAAACCGGCATGGTGCTGCTCAAGCGCACGCCGTTTTACGCCGAGTCCGGCGGCCAGGTGGGCGACCGGGGCGTGCTCGCCGCCGGCGGCGACGAGATCCGCTTCAACGTGGAGGACACCCGCAAGCGCGGCCAGGCGCACATCCATGTGGGCACCGTGAGCACCGGCACTCTTAAAGTCGGCGACAAGGTGGACGCCTACGTGGACGTGGAACGCCGCCGCGCGATCATGCGCCACCACTCCGCCACCCATCTGCTGCACGCCGCCCTGCGCCGGGTGCTGGGCGACCATGTCCAGCAGAAAGGCTCGCTGGTGGCGCCGGATTACCTGCGCTTCGACTTTGCCCACGGCGAGGCCCTGAGCGCGGCGCAGCGCGAAGAGATCGAAACCCTGGTCAACCGGCAGATTCTTGAGAACGCGGCGGTGACCACCGAGCTGATGGACATGGAAACGGCCAAGAACGTCGGCGCCATGGCCCTGTTCGGGGAGAAGTACGACAGCGAGGTGCGGGTGCTGACCATGGGCCGCGACGGCTTCTCCAAGGAGCTGTGCGGCGGCACCCATGTGCAGCGCACCGGCGACATCGGCCTGTTCAAGATCACCCTGGAAACCTCCGCCGCCGCCGGCGTGCGCCGCATCGAAGCGGTCACCGGCGAATACGCGCTGGCGCGGGTGCGCCAACAGGAGCAGGCGCTGGGCGAGATCGGCGCGACCTTGAGAAGCGGGCCGGAGCAGGCCGCCGAACGGGTG
>DASUNW010000138.1:0-3349 GCA_036276955.1 Alcanivorax sp.
GCCGCGCCGTCCAGGCGCTGCGCCAGATGCCGCTGCTGATGGCGCAACGGCACCGGCAGCCGCCGCTGCAACTCATGCAGCCGTTGCGCCTGACGCGTCAACTGCTGCGCCGGCGACTGCTGGCGCAGGCGCACATCCAACGGCTGCCAGCGACCGCGCAGCAGCGCCAGACGATGGCTCAGGGTGCGCGCCATGCGCGCCTGCAGCTCGTCCACCTGCTGGCGGGTCTGCTCCAGCTGCCGGTTCGGGTGGCGGGCGTGCAGCCGCCGGGCCAGGCCCTCCAGCCGCTGGCGCTGGCCGCGCAGGTTCTGGACCATCAAATGCCGCTGGCGGCGGCCCAGCACGCCCAGGCGGGCGAGCAGGGCGTCGCCGTCCGGGCTGATCAGCTCCGCCGCCGCCGAGGGCGTGGGCGCGCGCACGTCGGCGGCGAAATCACACAGCGACACGTCCACCTCGTGGCCCACCGCGCTGACCACCGGAATCGGGCTGTCCGCCACCGCGCGCACCAGCGCCTCGTCGTTGAACGCCCACAAATCTTCCAGGCTGCCGCCGCCGCGCCCGAGAATCAGCACGTCGCACTCATTGCGCTGAATCGCCAGCGCCAGCGCCCGGCGGATCCGCGCCGGCGCCTCGGCGCCCTGCACCGGGGTCGGGTAGATCAGCACCGGAATCGACGGCGCCCGGCGCTTGAGCACCTGCAGCACATCGCGGATCGCCGCGCCGCTGGGGCTGGTGATCACCCCGATACGCCTGGGCCAGGCCGGTAGTGGGCGCTTACGTTCCTGGGCGAACAGCCCCTCGGACTCCAGCTTCGCCTTGAGCGCCTCGAACTGGGCACGAAGGGCGCCTTCACCGGCCTCTTCCATGTGCTCGACGATGATCTGAAAACCGCCCCGGGGCACGAACACCGTCACCCGGGCGCGCACCAGAATCTGCTGGCCGTCGCGGGGCTGGAAGCGCAGCAGGCTGTTACGGTTCCGAAACATGGCCGCGTTAACCTGGGCTCTATCGTCCTTAAGGCTGAAATAGATATGCCCGGAGCGCGGCCGCGCCAGGTTGGAGATCTCGCCCTGCAGCCAGATCAACGGGAAGCTGCCCTCCAGCAGGCCCTGGGCTTCCAGGTTCAAGCGGCTGACGGAATACGGTTCGGTGCGCGAAGAAGTCATGGCGCGCAATTTACGGCGCTAGGGCGCCGGCTACAAGCTTGCAGCTTCGATTGCCGCTGAGGCGGGTAATGTTCTATAATGTTCGGCTTAATTTAACGGAGCCCCTGGTTCGCCCTTGCGCCGGCTCCTACCTGCCCGACCCGGCTTCCCGGCCGGCGACAGCCCGGCGCCCCGGGGTCCAGACTCCCCTCAGTTTCTCTGTGTGCCAAGGGGTGCAACATGCTCAGAATCGCCCAAGAAGCACTGACGTTCGACGACGTTCTGCTCCTGCCCGCCCACTCCGATGTGCTGCCCAACGAGGTATCGCTGAAGACGCGCCTGACGCGCAACATCGAGCTGAACGTCCCGCTGCTGTCCTCCGCCATGGACACCGTCACCGAACATCGTCTGGCGATCACCATGGCCCAGGAAGGCGGCATCGGCATCCTGCACAAGAGCATGCCGGTGGACGACCAGGCCCGCCAGGTGCGCGCCGTCAAGAAATACGAATCCGGCGTGGTCAAGGACCCGATCACCATCAGCCCCAGCGCCACCGTGCGCGAGCTGATCAACCTCACCGACGCCCACAACATCTCCGGCGTGCCGGTGGTGGAAGGCCAGACCGTGGTCGGTATCGTCACCAGCCGTGACACCCGCTTCATCACCGATTACGACCAGTCCGTGGCCGATATCATGACCGGCCGCGACCGCCTGGTGACGGTGCAAGAGGGCGCCAAAGCCGACGAAGTGCAGACGCTGCTGCACAAACACCGCATCGAGAAGATTCTGGTGGTCAACGACGCCGGCGAACTGCGTGGCATGATCACCGTGAAAGACATCGAAAAAGCCACCCGCTATCCCAACGCCTGTAAAGACAGCCAGGGCCGCTTGCGCGTCGGCGCGGCCGTGGGCACCGGCGGCGGCACCGAAGAGCGCGTCGCCGCGCTGGTGGAAGCGGGCGTCGACGTGATCGTGGTCGACACCGCCCACGGCCACTCACAAGGCGTGCTCAACCGCGTCGCCTGGATCAAGAAGCACTTCCCGGACGTGGACGTGATCGGCGGCAACATTGCCACCGGCGAAGCCGCCATCGCGCTGATGGAAGCCGGCGCCGACGGCGTCAAAGTGGGCATCGGCCCGGGCTCTATCTGCACCACCCGGATCGTCGCCGGCATCGGCGTCCCGCAGATCACCGCCGTCTCCGAAGTGGCCGCCGCCCTCAAGGGCACCGACGTGCCGCTGATCTCCGACGGCGGCATCCGCTTCTCCGGCGACATCGCCAAGGCCGTCGCCGCCGGCGCCCACGCCATCATGATCGGCTCGCTGCTGGCCGGCACCGAAGAAGCTCCCGGCGAAGTGGAACTGTTCCAGGGCGGCTACTACAAAGCCTACCGCGGCATGGGCTCGCTGGGCGCCATGGCCGGCAAAACCGGCTCGTCCGACCGCTACTTCCAGGACGCCGCCGCCGGCATCGAAAAACTGGTGCCCGAAGGCATCGAAGGCCGGGTGCCCTACAAAGGCCCGATGAGCGCCATCGTCCACCAGCTGATGGGCGGCCTGCGCGCCTCCATGGGCTACACCGGCTGCGCCAACATCGAAGAAATGCGCACCAAGCCCTACTTCGTGAAGGTCACCAACGCCGGCATGAAAGAAAGCCATGTCCACGACGTGACCATCACCAAGGAAGCGCCGAACTACCCGGTGGGGTGAGACGCGACCGAAGCACTGCTTCGCAGCGCGGCTCACGCCCGGCCAAGGACGGCCGGGCAGGGCGCTCTGGAGAGGGGGCGTTGCGCCAGGGATGGCAAGCACGGCGCCTCGACGAAGTACAACAGACATAGAACTGGCCGGCTCACCCGCCGGCCTTTGCATTTAAAACACCGGCCCAAACCGGGGCCAGAGCGGACAAAGCCATGCAAGACATTCACGCCCAACGCATCCTGATCCTCGACTTCGGCTCCCAGTACACCCAGCTGATCGCCCGCCGCGTGCGCGAAATCGGCGTCTACTGCGAAATCCGCGCCTTCGACGCCACCGCCGAAGACATCGCCGAATTCGACCCCAAGGGCATCATCCTCTCCGGCGGCCCGGAATCCGTCACCGCCGCCGAGACCCCGCGGGCCCCGCAAGCGGCGTTCGAGCAGGGCGTGCCGGTGCTGGGCATCTGCTACGGCATGCAAACCATGGCCGAGCAACTGGGCGGC
>DASUNW010000139.1:0-52222 GCA_036276955.1 Alcanivorax sp.
CCGAGCACATAGAGACGGTCCGCCTTGCCGGCGTGGTTTTCCAGCAGGGCTTCCAGCTCGGCCAGATGTTCCGGGCGGGCCGGATCCAGATGCAGATCGGAGATGAGCAGGCTGTACTTCATAGGCTTACTGGTCGGCTTGCGGGCTTTCGAGACGGCGTGCGCTTTCAATCACCACCGGTTCCTTGGGAACGTCCCGGGCCGGCTGCCCGCTGAGACGCTGGGTGCCGGTGGCGACGCCGGCGATGCGGTCCACGATTTCCATGCCTTCGACCACTTCGCCGAAGACCGTGTAGCCCCAGCCGCGCGGGGTCTTGCCGGTGTGGTTCAGGCCGCGGTTGTCGACCAGGTTGATAAAGAACTGGGCGGTGGCGGAGTGCGGGTTGCCGGTGCGGGCCATGGCGATGGTGCCGCGCCGGTTTTTCAGGCCGTTGTCCGCTTCGTTGCGGATCGGCGCCCGGGTTTCCTTCTTGGCCAGGCTCCGTTGCTCCTGATCGAGGGCGAAGCCGCCGCCCTGGATCATAAAGCCACGAATCACGCGGTGAAACACGGTGCCGTCGTAGAAGCCCGCGTCCACGTAATCGAGGAAATTGGACACCGTGGCCGGTGCCTTTTCCTGGTTCAGCTCAATCACGATGTCGCCCTGGGTGGTGTTCAGGGAAACGCGCGGGCCCTCGGCCAGCGCCAGCGCCGGCAACAGCGCCAGCAGGGGAAGCAGCCAGCGCATCATCAGTCCTCCAGCACTTCGGCGGATTCGATCAGCACGTCTTCGCGGGGCACGTCCTGGTGGAAGCCTTTATTGCCGGTCGCCACGCCTTTGATGCGCTCCACCGTTTCCATGCCCTCGACCACTTTGCCGAACACCGCGTAGCCCCAGCCGTCCGGGGAGCGGGCCTGGTCGAGGAAATGGTTGTCGGCGACATTGACGAAGAACTGGGCACTGGCGGAGTGCGGGTCGGAGGTGCGTGCCATGGCCACGGTGCCGGTCTCGTTGGAGAGACCGTTGCCGGCTTCGTTTTCGATCGGGTCGCGGGTCGGTTTTTGCTCCATGTCCGAGGTGAAACCACCACCCTGGATCATGAAGTTACTGATTACCCGATGGAATATGGTGCCGTCATAATGCCCATCCCTGACGTATTGCACGAAGTTCTCGGTGGTCACGGGGGCACGCACCGTGTCCAGTTGCAGAACGATCTTTCCATAGGTGGTGGTCAACAGCACTTTCATGGGGTCTCCGGGTCCTGGGAGTCTTTGACTTTGAGGGGGCGCACTTTACACTAGCCAACCCCGTATTTCAGCCGCAGGCGGCTCAATGAGTGAAGCAAAAGCGCCCAGTAACTTTATCAGACAGATCGTCGATCGTGACCTGGCGGAGGGAAAAAACAATGGCCGGGTGGTGACCCGGTTCCCGCCGGAGCCGAACGGCTACCTGCATATTGGCCACGCCAAGTCGATTTGCCTGAACTTCGGCATCGCCGAATCCTATGGCGGCGCCTGCCATTTGCGCTTTGACGACACCAACCCGGAAAAGGAAGAAGACGAGTACATTCACTCCATTAAGAAGGACGTGGAATGGCTGGGCTTCCAGTGGGCCGGGCCGGTGCGTTTCGCCAGCGATTATTTCGATCAGCTCCACGACCTGGCGGTGTCGCTGATCCACAAGGGCCTCGCCTATGTGGACACCCAGTCGCCGGAGCGGATCGCGGAGATGCGCGGCAACTTCACCACCCCCGGCCGTAACAGCCCCCACCGGGAGCGCTCCGTTGAGGAGAACCTGGCACTGTTCGCCGACATGCGCGACAACAAGTTCGACGAGGGCGCGGCGGTGCTGCGCGCCCGCATCGACATGCAGAGCCCGAACCTGAACATGCGCGATCCGGTGCTCTACCGGATACGCAAAAAGGCGCATCACCAGACCGGTGACAAGTGGGTGATCTACCCGATGTACGATTTCACCCATCCTCTCTCGGACGCGCTGGAAGGCATCACCCACAGTCTCTGCACTCTGGAGTTCGAGGATCACCGGCCGCTGTACGACTGGCTGGTGGAGAACGTGGACGTGCCCGCCCAGCCCCGCCAGTACGAGTTCGCCCGCCTCAATCTGAATTTCACCGTGACCAGCAAGCGCCGTCTCAAGCTGCTGGTGGATGAAGGCCACGTGGACGGCTGGGACGACCCGCGCCTGCCCACGCTGAGCGGCCTGCGCCGGCGCGGCTACACGCCCGCCGCGATCCGCCATTTCTGCGAGAACCTGGGCGTCAGCCGTGCTGACTCGGTGATCGACATGAGCATCCTGGAAGCCTCGGTGCGCGACGATCTCAACCACAACGCGCCGCGCGCCTTCTGCGTGCTCAACCCGCTCAAGCTGGTGATCGAGAACTGGCCGGAAGACAAGGAAGAGTGGCTGGAGGCGCCGCTGCACCCGCAGAACGAAGAGATGGGCACCCGCCGCATGCCGCTCACCCGCGAGGTGTACATCGACCGGGAAGACTTCCGCGAAGAGGCCAACAAAAAGTACAAGCGGCTGGTGCTCGGCGACCGGGTGCGGCTGCGCTACGGCTATGTAATCCAGGCCGAGGACATCGTCCGCGACGCCGACGGCGAGATCGTCGAAGTGCGCTGCAGCTACGACCCGGACACCCTGGGCAAGAACCCGGAGCCGGCTGAAGGGCAGGGCAAAATGCGCGGCGTGATCCACTGGGTCAGCGTCGACCAGGGCCTGCCCTGCGAGGTGCGCCAGTACGACCGCCTGTTCCAGACCGCCAACCCGGCCAAGGTGGCCGAGGGCGAGAGCTTCCTGGACCACATCAATCCCGACTCCCTGCGCGTGCTGGAAGGCTGCGTGGTGGAGCCCGGCCTGCGCGACGCCGGGCCGGAAAGCCGCTTTCAGTTCGAACGGGAAGGCTACTTCTGCGTCGATCGGGACAGCGTCGACGGCCGGCTGGTGTTCAACCGCACCGTCGGTCTGCGCGAGTCCTGGCCCCGCGAGGCCTGAGCCCCGATGGTCTCCGCCGCCGTCAGGCTGCCCGCGTTCCTGCGCGAGGCCGGGCGGCGGGAGTGGCAATTCACGATCCGCACCTTCAGCGCCGGCATGCTGGCGCTGTATATCGCTCTGGCTCTGGGGCTGGACGAGCCCAAATGGGCCTTGATGACGGTCTACATCGTGGCACAGCCGCTGGGCGGCATGGTGCTGGCCAAAGGTATCTACCGGCTGCTCGGCACCCTGGCCGGGGCCGCCATGGCGGTGCTGCTGGTGGCGTCGCTGGCCCAGTTGCCCACCCTGTTTTTTATCGCGCTGGCGGTGTGGCTGGGTCTGTGCACCCTGTGCGCCAGCCTGCTTCGTAACTTCCGTTCCTACGCCTTCGTGCTGGCCGGTTACAGCGCCCTGATCGTCGGCGTGCCGGCGGCGCTGCAGCCTGACCAGGCGTTCCCCATGGCGGTGGCGCGGGTCACCGAGATCGGCCTGGGCATTCTTTGCGTGAGCCTGATGAGCGTGCTGGTATGGCCGCAGTCCGCCGGGCGCAACTACCTGCAACAGAGCCGCGAGCAACTGGTGGGGTTGATCCGTCTGGTGGCGGACAGCGCCGGCGGCCGGCTCGACGGCCCCGCCCTGCAGCGGCGCCGCCAGGCGTTGATCACCAGCGGCATGGCGCTGGAGACTCAGCGCGAGCACGCCCTGTTTGATTCCGCCCGCCTGCGCCGCCACGCCGGCCTGTGCCGCCGCCTGGGCCACGAAATGCTGGCATTGATCTCCTCGGTGGGCCCGCTCAACACCTATGTGAACCGTTACGCGGCGCGTCGTCACCAGGACCAGGTGACGCGGTTGCTGGCCGATATCGCCCGGCTCGATCCGGAGGCCTCGCCCACGGTTTTGCGGGAAACCCTGTCGGCGTTGTATCAGCGCGCCCGGGAGCTGGCCCGCTCGCTGCGTGGCGAGTGGCTCAGCGACGATGAGCAACGGTTCTATGCGCTGCAGTTGGCGCTGGAGCACAGCGCCGAATTGTGCGACCGGCTGCGCTCCAGCGTGGCGCTCTACGCCATGCTCACCGATCAGGCGCCGCCGGTGCACTGGCGCGCTGGAATGTCGCGGCTGCACCTGGACTATGGCCAGGCCTGGCGCAACGGCGCCCGGGCGGCGTTGGCGCTGGGCGCCACGGTGGCGCTGTGGTTTTGGAGCGCGGCGCCGCAGGGGGCCGCCATGGCGATCCAGGTGGGGGTGATTTGCGCGTTATTCTCGACCCGGGACGATCCTCTGGCGGCGGTGAAGGGCTTTATTAAGGGGGCGTTGTTGGCGACCCTGTTGGCGACGCTGTATCGACTGGTGTTGCTGCCCGCCAGTGACGGCTTCCCGGCCCTAGTGTTGTGGCTGGCGCCGCTCTATCTAGGCGCCGGGCTGGCCATGGCGCGCCCGGCCACCGTGGCCACCGGCACCGCGCTGACCATCTTCTTCCCGTTACTGTTGGATCTGCGTCCGGTGCAGGACTTTTCCGCCGTGCCGCTGTTCAACAATATCATCGGCCTGGGGCTGGGTATGGCGTTCGCGGTGCTGGCGTTCTTGCTGCTGTGGCCCGGTGATGACGCCGGCCGGGCGCGTCGCCGGCTGTGCCGCGATCTGTGCCGTACCCTGGGGCGCTGGCCGATTCGCCGACGCCGTCCTCGCCACGCCATGGAGAGCCAGTTGTACGATCGCATCAGCCGCACCCTGCCGAGGCTGGACCCGAACGATCCCCGCGACGGTGAACTGCTGCAAGGTGCCCTGGCGGCGGTGACGCTCGGACTCGGGCTGCTGTATCTGGATATGCTCTGCCGGCGCGGTGTGCCGGCGCCGATACGACTGTCGTTGACCCGCCTGATCCGCGACACTCAGCGGGCGCTGCGTGACGGCGATCAGGACCGTTGGCTGGCACTGGCGGGCAGCGCCGACAGCGTGGCCGGGCAGTGTCGGCGCGCCTATGACAGCGCCGCCAGCGATGGCGAGCGCCGCCGTCTGGTGCGGGCGGTGGTGCGTCTGCGCATGCAGATCAATATTATTCGTGGCAACGCGGGCTTTTTCCTGAGCGGGCCCGGCGACGGCCCCTGGCGGGGATTGGAGGCGAACGGTGCTGCATGAGATCCACCTGGGCGGTGTGCTGTTGCCGCCGCTGATTCCGGTGCTGCTGTTGGGGCTGGTGCTGTTCTGGCCGCTGCACGGGCTGATCAGCCGCTATGACGGCTACCGGCATGTCTGGCATCCGGCCCTGGCGGGCCTGTGCTTACTGGTGATAATGATGGCCTTGGCACTGGGCCTGCTGATGTTGTTAGGGAGTGGTTAATGGCTGAATCCCGCGCGGACGAGCGCACGCCCCGGCGCTGGCGCCCGTATCTGATCACCCTGGTGTTGGTGCTGGGCGCGGCGTTGGCGGCCTGGTTTCTGTGGCACCAGTACATGCACTCGCTGTGGACCCGGGACGCCCGCGTGCGCGCGGCGGTGATTCAGGTGGCGCCGGATGTGTCCGGGCCGATCACCGAAATGAACGTCACCAACAATCGCCGGGTGGAGGAGGGCGACCCGCTCTTTGTGGTCGATCCCGAGCGCTATCGCTTGTCGCTGTTCCAGGCGCGGGCGGAATTGGAACATCGCCGGTTGGAGTCGAAACTGCGCCAGGACGAAGCGCGGCGGCGCGATCGCCTGGGCCGGGCGGTGTCCGCGGAAGAGCGCGAGCAGGCCACCAGTCTGGCGGACGTGGCGCGGGCCGATTTGCACGCCGCCCAGGCGGCGCTGCAAAAAGCCGAGTTGGACCTGGCGCGAACCTCGGTGACGGCGCCGGCCTCCGGGTATATCACCCATTTGCTCGCCCATGCCGGCGACTACGCCCGGGCCGGGGAGCCGGTGCTGACCCTGGTGGACGGGGACTCGTTCTGGGTGGAAGCGTACTTCCGCGAGACCCAGGTGCATCGGATTCGCGTCGGTGACCCGGCGCGGGTACGGCTGCTGGGCGTGGACCGGGGGCTGGAAGGGCGTGTCGCGGGCATCGCCCGGGGCATCGGTAATGACAACGCGGTGGCCGGTGGCGATCAAGGGTTGCCGCAAGTGGCGCCGACCTTTGAGTGGGTGCGGTTGGCGCAGCGCATTCCGGTGCAGATCGAGCTGCGGTCGGTGCCCGAGGATCTGACGCTGGCGGCGGGCATGACCGCCAGCGTGAAGGTGCTGGACGCTAAGCGCTGAAGGCTTTTTCGCCCGCTTCCAGGGTCTGGAAGATCAGCGTATTGATGGTCATCGGTCCGACGCCGCCGGGCACCGGGGTGTAGGCGGCGACCCGCTCGGTGAGCGGTGCCAGTTCAATGTCGCCGCATTTCTCCGGATGGAAGCCGGCGTCCACCACCACCGCGCCGTCCTTGATCCAATCCGCCTTGATGAATTCTGGTCTGCCCACGGCGCCGACCACGATGTCGGCCTGTTTTACCAGTTCCGCCAGGTTGCGGGTGCGGCTGTGGCAGATGGTGACGGTGGCGTTGGCGCCCAGCAGCATCAGCGCCATCGGCTTGCCGAGAATGGCGCTGCGGCCCACCACCACGGCGTGCTTGCCTTCCAGCGGGATCCCGTAGTGCTCGAGGATGCGCATGATGCCCTTGGGCGTGGCGCAGCCGTACGCGGCTTCGCCCATGGCCATGCGGCCGAAGCCCAGGCAGGTGACCCCATCCACGTCCTTTTCCAGGCTGATGGCGTCGAAGCAGCGGCGTTCGTCGATCTGTTCCGGCACCGGGTGCTGCAGCAGAATGCCGTGCACGTCCGGGTTATTGTTCAGGTCGTCGATCTGCGCCAGCAACTGCTCGGTGGTGGTGTCCTCGGGCAGCTCGATGGCCTGGGAGTCCATGCCCACCCGCCGGCAGGCGTTGCCCTTCATCTTTACATAGGTGGCGGAAGCCGGGTCGGCGCCCACCAGCAGCGTGGCCAGAATGGGGGTGCGTCCGTCGGCTTTCGCCTTAAGAGCGTCCACGCGACGGCGCATTTCCTCTTCGAAATGCTGGGCCAGTGCCTTGCCATCCAGAATCTGCGCGCTCATTGAATGTCTCTTGGTCGGGAATCGGGAGGCGCGGATTTTCGCACGCCGACCGCGGCGGGGCAAAGGGGCGGGCGGACCGGTTCGCTACCCCGCTGGCGAATATTCCAGCGAACGGTTCCGCGGCCGGGCGCGTGGCGTTGACGCTCCCGGGGGCGGCGAGTATTATGCCGCCTCGCTCGACCTGCTCGGCGGGGTGTAGCGCAGCCTGGTAGCGCGCCTGCTTTGGGAGCAGGATGTCGGGGGTTCGAATCCCTCCACCCCGACCAGTCAAGCGAAGACGTTTTACCGGTTCAGCGCCTGTAGCTCAATTGGATAGAGCAACGGCCTTCTAAGCCGTAGGTCGCAGGTTCGAGCCCTGCCAGGCGCGCCAAAGCGTGCTGACAGGCAATCAAAGCACCAAGACCAGTTTTGCTGGTGGCTGTAGCTCAGTTGGTAGAGCCCCGGATTGTGACTCCGGTGGTCGTGGGTTCAAATCCCATCAGCCACCCCAACATTGAAGCCCTCGGGTAACCCCCGGGGGCTTTTTTGTGGTGGTCTTACCCTCCAGGGGGGGCCACCCGACCCCGACGCTTCTTGGAAAATTCAGCGCCACAAGCCCCGCTTCTTAGAAAGGTCCAGACGGTATTGTGGCCCGTGGCGGTGGAGGTTACCCAGTGAGCGGGGCAATGGTGGTGCCTGTAGGGACCTATTTGGCCATGGATGGCCAAATGAGAGCGCCCAGGGAAGGCTTGAGCGATCCCGGAAGGCACCACCATTGCACCGCGTCCCGGATGGAGAGACCACCCACCGGGGCGGTGTCTTTCTTGTATTGGTGTTCATGGCGGCGGCCATTGACTATAATTGCCGCCCTTCAAAGTATGCGGCCCGGGCCGACAAGGTCGGCCGTGGGCCAAAAAGTCTTTATAAAGAGGATGTTATGCAGGTTTCCGTAGAAACGACATCAGGTCTGGAACGCCGTTTGACCGTGGGCGTGCCCGCGGAAAATGTGGATTCGGCGGTGGATACCAAGCTGCGCGAGGCCCAGAAAAGCGTTCGCCTGAACGGCTTCCGCCCCGGCAAGGTGCCGATGCGGGAAGTGAAACGTCGCTTCGGTGATGCGGTGCGTAACGAGGTCCTCGCCGACGTGATGCGCGATGCCTTTATCGAGGCGGTGGAGCAGGAATCCCTGCAGCCGGCCGGCATGCCCGGTTTCGAGGCCACCAAGAACGAAGCCGGCAAGGATCTGGAGTTCGTCGCCACCTTCGAGGTGTATCCGGACGTGGAACTGGCGCCGCTGGACAGCGTGGCGGTGGAAAAGCCGGTGGCCGAGATCAGCGACGCCGACGTCGACCAGATGATCGAAACCCTGCGCGAACAGCGTGCCGAGTACCAGGAAGTGGACCGGGCCGCGCAAACCGGCGACCGCGTTAACCTCGACTTCAAAGGTCTTAAGGACGGCGAAGCCTTCGAAGGCGGCAGCGCCGAAGGCCAGAACCTGGAGCTGGGCTCCGGCCAGATGATCCCGGGCTTCGAAGACGGCATCGTCGGCATGAAGCCCGGCGACGAGAAAGACATCGACGTGACCTTCCCGGAGGACTACCAGTCCGAGGAGCTGAAAGGCCAGGCGGTGGTGTTCCAGATCAAGGTCAACGGCGTGGAAGCCAAGGAGCTGCCGGAAGTGGACGCTGAGTTCATGAAAGCGTTCGGTGTCGAAGACGGCGACTTGGAGAAGTTCAAGGCGGAAGTGCGCAAGAACATGGAACGCGAGCTGAAGAACGCGGTGTCCGGCAAGGTGAAAGAGCAGGTCATGGACGGTCTCGCCCAGGCCCACGAGTTCGACCTGCCGGAAGCGCTGGTGAAGCAGGAAATCGACCGCATGCGTCAGCAGATGATGCAGCAGTTCGGTGGCGGCCAGCAGTTCGACGCATCCATGCTGCCGGAAGAGCTGTTCCGCGAGCAGGCGCAGCGTTCCGCGCGTCTGGGCCTGGTGGTGCGCGCCATTCTCGAGAAGCACGAGATCAAGCCGGACGCGGATCGCGTCAAGGCGCGGGTGGAAGAGATCGCCTCCCAGTACGAGCAGCCCGAAGAGTTGGTCAACTGGGTGTACAGCAACCCGCAGCAATTGCAGCAGATCGAAGGCGCGGTGCTGGAAGACCAGGTGGTGGACTTCGTACTCGACGCCGCCAAGGTGGAAGAGAAGAGCATGTCCTACCAGGACGCGGTCAAACCGCGCGACCAGCAGGGCTGATCAAGACGCTTCGGCGTCGGCCCGGAACCCGCGAAAGGGGGCCGGGCGGAAGACCTCCGACGTACCGGGAAACGGTATTTCGGAGGTTTTTTTGTTCTAAATGGGCGCTTTTGTGCAACTTTTGCGCAGTTGAACGCCATATTGCCCCGCCTTTATAGACGCCCCACGGGGGTCACCTTACTATCAGGTGACCGCTATCGGGCGAACACCTTGTAACATAGCCGGTTCGCCCCAATACCCGTTCTCAGGCCGCGGCGCCGGAACAGCAGGTTGCGGACACGCCGGAGCGGGACACGCAGATAAAGGAAGCGCTAGATGATAGACCTGAGCCGGATCACCTCCGTTACCCCGGAGATGAAGACTTTGATGCAGGACCCGACCAACGTGGGCTTGGTGCCCGTGGTGATCGAACAGACCTCCCGGGGCGAGCGTTCCTTCGACATTTATTCCCGTCTGCTGAAAGAGCGGGTGATTTTCATGGTCGGCCAGGTGGAAGATTACATGGCCAACTTGATCGTCGCCCAGATGTTGTTCCTGGAGTCCGAGAACCCGGATAAGGACATCAATCTGTATATCAACAGCCCGGGCGGTTCAGTGACCGCCGGCATGTCGATTTATGACACCATGCAGTTCGTGAAACCCGCCGTGTCCACCATGTGTATCGGCCAGGCCGCCAGCATGGGCGCCTTTTTGCTCGCCGCCGGCGAGAAGGGCAAGCGTTACGCGCTGCCCAATGCCCGGGTGATGATTCACCAGCCGCTGGGCGGCTTCCAGGGCCAGGCCTCGGACATCGAGATCCATGCCCGCGAAATCCTCAAGATTAAAGAGGATCTCAACCGCATGCTTTCCCACCACACCGGCCAGCCGCTGGAAGTGGTGGAGCGCGACACCGATCGCGATAACTTCATGGACGCCACCCAGGCCAAGGAATACGGTCTGGTGGACGAGGTGCTCAGCCGTCGCTGAGCCCGCCGGAACGGCGTATGAAAGCGACCGAATGGCGGTCGCCGGGGCGTGAGCGGGCTTGAAAAAGCCGCGCTCTCCCTGCATCTTCAAAGTGACTACCAGGTTCAGAGGCGATTCGATGACCGATAACACCGGAAAGGGCGACGACGGCAAACTGCTGTACTGCTCGTTCTGCGGCAAGAGCCAGCACGAAGTTCGCAAACTGATCGCGGGTCCGTCGGTCTTTATCTGCGACGAGTGTGTGGATCTCTGTAACGACATTATCCGCGAAGAGGTCCAGGAAGAGACCGGTGACAGCGGCGACGAGCGTCTGCCCAAGCCCCAGGAAATCAAGACTACCCTGGATGACTACGTGATCGGTCAGGAACGGGCCAAGCGGGTTTTGTCCGTGGCCGTTTACAACCATTACAAGCGCCTGGGCAGCCAGGGCCGCAGCCGCGAGGAAGTGGAACTGGGAAAAAGCAACATTTTGCTTATCGGTCCCACCGGCAGCGGCAAAACGCTGCTCGCGGAAACCCTCGCTCGCCTGCTCAATGTGCCGTTCACGATCGCCGACGCCACCACGCTCACCGAAGCGGGTTACGTGGGCGAGGATGTGGAAAACATTATCCAGAAGCTGTTGCAGAAGTGTGACTACGACGTGGACAAGGCCCAGCGCGGCATCGTCTACATCGATGAAATCGACAAGATTTCCCGTAAGTCGGATAACCCCTCGATCACCCGCGATGTGAGCGGCGAGGGCGTTCAGCAGGCATTGCTCAAGCTGATCGAGGGCACCGTGGCCTCGGTGCCGCCCCAGGGCGGCCGCAAGCATCCGCAGCAGGAATTCCTGCAGGTCGACACCTCCAATATTCTGTTTATCTGCGGCGGCGCCTTCGCCGGCCTCGACAAGGTCATCCGTGACCGCTCCGAGAAGGGCGGCATCGGTTTCTCCGCCGAGGTGAAGAGCAAGGACATGGCGCTGTCCATGGGCGAGACCCTGGCCAGCGTGGAACCGGAGGATCTGGTCAAATACGGTCTGATCCCCGAATTCATCGGGCGGCTGCCGGTGATCGCCACCCTGGAGGAACTCTCCGAGGAAGCGCTGGTACAGATTCTGACCGAACCGCGCAACGCCCTGACCAAACAGTACGTGAGACTGTTCGAGATGGAAGGCGTGGACCTCGACTTCCGCGATGACGCCCTGAGAGCGGTGGCGCGAAAGGCCATGGAGCGCAAATCCGGCGCCCGCGGTCTGCGTTCGATCCTCGAGGCGGTGCTGCTGGATACCATGTATCAGGTGCCGTCGCTGGATGGCGTCGCCAAGGTGGTGATCGACAGCGCCACCATTGACGGTGAGTCCGAACCGCTTCTGATTTACGAAAACAGCGAGCAAACGTCCAGGGTCGCGCCGGATTGACCGGCGCGACCGGTTGAGGGTCGTAAACCAACAAAGGGGCGATACGTGCTGAAAGATATTCCGTTGCTGCCACTGCGCGACGTGGTGGTCTACCCGCATATGGTGATCCCGCTGTTCGTCGGCCGGGAAAAGTCCATTGCGGCCCTGGAAGCCGCCATGGCCAGCGACAAGCAGATCATGCTGGTGGCGCAGCGTAACGCGTCCGATGACGATCCCGCGGAAAGCGATATTTACCGGGTGGGCACCGTGTCCACCATCCTGCAAATGCTCAAGCTCCCCGACGGCACCGTGAAGGTGCTGGTCGAGGGCGGTGCCCGTGGCCATCTGAGCAAGGCCCGCTTCGGCGAAGACGGCGGCACCGCCGATGTCCGCGAACTGGATAATCAGATGCCGTCGGAAAGCGAGCAGGACGCCTTGTCCCGTTCCTTGCTGTCCAAGTTCGAGGAATACGTCAAGCTTTCCAAGAAAGTGGCGCCGGAGATCATGAATTCGGTGTCCTCCATCGATGAAGTCAGCCGCCTGGCCGACACCATCTCCGCCCATCTGCAACTCAAGCTAGAGGAAAAGCAGGACGTCCTGGAAATGGTCGACGTGCGCGAGCGGGTCGAGCATCTGGTGGCGCTGATGGAATCCGACATGGACGTGCTCAAAGTCGAGAAGCGCATCCGTGGCCGGGTCAAGAAGCAGATGGAGAAGAGCCAGCGCGAGTACTATCTGAACGAGCAGATGAAGGCGATTCAGAAAGAGCTCGGTGATCTGGACGACAGCGGCAACGAGCTGGAGGATCTGGAAAAGAAGATCGACAACTCCGGCATGCCCAAGGACGCCAAGGAAAAGTCCAAGAACGAACTGAACAAACTGCGCATGATGTCGCCGATGTCCGCCGAGGCCACGGTGGTGCGCAGTTACCTGGACTGGATGACCTCGGTGCCGTGGAAAAAGCGCAGCCGGGTTCGCCACGATCTGGCCCACGCCAAGGAAATTCTCGACCAGGATCACTACGGCCTGGAAGAAGTGAAAGAGCGCATTCTGGAATTCCTCGCCGTGCAAAGCCGGGTGGGGAAAGTGAAAGGCCCAGTGCTGTGTCTGGTGGGTCCACCGGGGGTGGGCAAGACCTCCCTGGGGCAGTCGGTGGCGCGTGCCACCAACCGCAAGTTCGTGCGCATGGCGCTGGGCGGCGTGCGTGACGAAGCCGAGATTCGCGGCCACCGACGCACCTACATCGGCTCGCTGCCGGGCAAGGTGATTCAGAAGCTGTCCAAGGTGGGCGTGCGCAACCCGCTGTTCCTGCTCGACGAGGTGGATAAGATGGGCATGGACATGCGCGGCGACCCGGCGTCGGCGTTGCTCGAAGTGCTCGATCCGGAGCAGAACCACACCTTCAGCGATCACTACCTGGAAGTGGACTACAACCTGTCCGAGACCTTGTTTATCTGCACGTCCAATTCCATGAACATCCCGGCGCCGTTGCTGGATCGCATGGAAGTGATTCGTCTGCCCGGTTACACCGAGGACGAAAAGATCAACATCGCCTCCCAGTACCTGATTCCCAAGCAGATCAAATCCAACGGTCTGCGCGAGGACGAGCTGGTACTGGACGACAAGGCGCTGCAGTTTATCGTGCGTCATTACACCCGGGAATCCGGGGTGCGTGGTCTGGAGCGGGAAATCAGCAAGATCTGTCGTAAGGTGGTGAAAGAGAATTTGCTCGAAAAAGAGAACCGCACCATTACCCTGACGCCGGAAAACACCGATCATTACCTGGGCGTGCGCAAGTACGATTATGGCCGCGCCGAAGAGAAGGATCAGATCGGTCAGGTGACGGGGCTGGCGTGGACCTCGGTGGGCGGTGAGCTGCTCACTATTGAAGGGGTGTCCACGCCCGGCAAAGGCCGCGTCACCACCACCGGCTCTCTGGGTGACGTGATGCAGGAGTCGATCCAGGCGGCCTGGACGGTGGTGAAAAGTCGCTCCGGCAACCTGGGTATCCGCCGCCGGCAACTGGAACGTAACGACGTTCACATCCACGTGCCCGAAGGTGCCACGCCGAAGGACGGTCCCAGTGCCGGTGTCGGCATGTGTACCGCCATGGTATCGGTGCTCACCGGTATTCCGGTGCGCGCGGATGTGGCGATGACCGGTGAAATTACCTTGCGTGGTCAGGTGCTCTCGATCGGTGGCCTGAAGGAAAAATTACTCGCCGCCCATCGTGGTGGTATTAAAACCGTGCTGATTCCGCAGGAAAATGAACGGGATCTCAAGGAAATTCCAGACAAGATCAAAGAGGCTCTGGATATCCGGCCGGTAAAATGGATCGACCAGGTGTTGGAGTTGGCGTTGACGCACACTCCCACACCGTTGAGCGAGGCGGAAGTGGAAGAAGACCTCGCTCTGGCCGAAGAAAAAGCGCAGAAGGGTTCGGAACGGCCCAGCACCCATTGAACCAAATGGGCTATGAGCCGTCCCAAGAGCGCTTCCGTGACTTTGTTGTTCGCGTTTAAATGATTGATCGAAAAGGTTTTTTACTTTTATCCAAGCTGGTGTGGATACACTTTTCCTTCCTTGACGCCCCCTAGGCCCATTGGTATAAAGGCGGCTTCGTCATAAGGAGAGTGCATCGCGCCTCGACCATAAAACCGGGAAATAGAAAAGGGGAATTTTGTGAATAAATCCGAACTGATTGACGCCATCGCCGCGGCTTCCGATATCTCCAAGGCCGATGCGGGCCGCGCGCTGGACGCCACTCTGGATGCCGTGACCGGCGCTCTGAAGAAAGGCGACAGTGTCTCTCTGGTGGGCTTCGGTACTTTTTCCGTGAAGCAGCGCGCTGCACGCGAAGGTCGTAACCCGCAGACCGGTGAAACGATCAAGATCGCCGCTGCCAACGTACCGGGCTTCAAGGCGGGCAAGGCGTTGAAAGACGCCGTGAACTGATCTGGCTTCAGGAGCGGTAGTTCAGCTGGTTAGAATACCGGCCTGTCACGCCGGGGGTCGCGGGTTCGAGTCCCGTCCGCTCCGCCAGGGCACAAGCGTATCCGTTTTGGGTGCGCTTTTTTGCTTTCCGGTACCCTATAAAAAGATTAGAGATTCCTTGGAGTAAACCATGCAGGAGTTCAGACGATTTGTCCGCGGGCCCGTGGGCAAGGTTCTGCTCGCCGCCATCATTCTTCCCTTTATCATTTCCGGGTTTTACGGGTATTTCACCGGAGGGGGTAGTGACAGCGCTGTTGCCGAAGTGGAAGGCAATAAGATCAGCCGCGGCTATGTCAGTTCGCGCACCCAACAACTGCGTCAGATGCTGCGCCAGCAGAGCCCGGATATTAATGGATCAATGCTCGATTCGTTTATTCGCCCTGAGATGGTGCTGCAGGGAATCATCAACGAGCAATTGATCATCGCCGCCGCCCGCAACGCGGATATGGCGTTCAGCGACGGTCAGGCGGCCAGGCTGATTCGCAACAACGACATGTTCTACGAGAACGGTCGCTTTTCGGAAACCCAGTTCGAGCGCATGGTGCGTGCCCAGGGTATGACCCCGCAGGGTTATTTGGACTCGCTGCGTCAGGAACAAATCAGCCAGCAATACCGCAACGCGTTCGCCGCCACGGACTTCGCCCTTGAAGGCGAGCTCGCCGAGCAGCGGCGCCTGGGTGAACAGCGTCGCGATATTCGCTATGTGCGCCTGAGCGTGGACAGCCTGCGTGGCGACATTGAGGTTTCCGAGCAGGAAGTAGAGGATTTTTACCAACAGAATACCGCCGAATTCATGCGTCCGGAGCAACTGCGCGTGCGTTACCTTGAACTCACTCCGGAGCATTACCGAGAGCAGGTGGAAATCTCCGACGAACAGATCAAGGCGGAATACGAAGCGCGCAAACAGATGCGCGAGAGTGCCGCCACTCGCCGGGAAGTCGCGCACGTACTGATCGCCGTCACCGATGAGCGTGACGACAGTGCCGCGGTAAAGCGGGCACGCCAGGCACGCCAGGCCCTGCAGCAGGGCAGCAGTTTCGCCGAGGTGGCGCGGGAATATTCCGATGACGCCGCCACCGCGCGTAGCGGTGGTAATCTGGGTGTCGTCGGGCCGGGAGCCTTACCGGATGCCCTGGACGAAGCGTTGGCGGATATGGACGTGGGTGAGGTCTCCGAACCGGTGATTTCCGAAGCCGGTGTGCACCTGCTCAAGGTGATCGATGAAGAGCGCCCCGAAATGCCGCCGCTGGAGCAAATGCGTGACCGAATCGTGGCTGATCTGCGGCGTGCCCAGTCTGATTCGTTGCTTGCAGAGGATTTGGTGGCGCTGGAAGAGCTGGTCTATGAACACAGTGACCTGCAAATGCCCGCGCAGAAGCTGGGTCTGGAACTGAAGACCACCGACTGGGTGTCCATGCAGGACCTGCCGGCGGCGTTGAATAACGCCCGCGTCCGTGAAGCGCTCAATAGTGAAAGCGTTCGCGAGCAGGGCCGTAACAGTGAACTGCTGGAAGTGGCCCCTGGCCGCTTCCTGGCATTGCGGTTGGAAGATGTGAAGGAAGCGGAGCCGCTGCCGCTGGCGGAAGTGAGCGCGGACATCCGCGCCCAGTTGCGTCTGCGTAAGGCGCGCGCCCGAGCCGAGACGCTGGCCGACGAGGTCCGCGAAGCGGTGGAGCAGGGCGCCGACCTGGCGGCGGTGGCCGAACAGCTCAACGGCGACGTGCAGGAAGAGACCGATCTGCAGCGCGGCGCCTCGGAGCCGGCCATGGAAGTGGTGGACGCGGTGTTCGCCACCCCGCGGCCCGCCGACGGCGAAAGCAGCCCGATCCGGTTCACCAACCTGCGCAACGGTGATCTGGTGGCGTTCCAACTGACCGCCGTGGAAGACGGTTCCGTGGAGGCCCTGGACCCGGCGCAGCAGCGCCAGGCGCTGCAAGAGCTGGCCCGGGTGGAGGGCGAGCGCAGTTTCCGTCAAGTGATGGCGTTCCTGCGCGACAGCCTGGATGTGGAGCTGCACCTGGAACGCCTCAGCCAGCCCCGCGAGCAGCAGCAACCCCAGCCCCAGCCGGCGGCCCCGCCGCTCTAAGCGGGCTGCCCGCCGCCCCCCAAAAAAAACCCGCCAACTCGGCGGGTTTTTTTATGGGCTGACACCAGGGACGGGGTCAACTTTCCTCGCCCGGCTCCTCGAACGGCATGGAGACCGTGGCGGCGCCGCCGTCCACGTAGGTGATCTCGGAGCTGATGCCGGAGGCCAGGTCCGAGCACAGGAAGGCGGCGGTGTTGCCCACTTCCTCGATGGTCACGTTGCGGCGCAGCGGCGCCTTGGCGGCGTTGTAATCCAGCATACTGCGGAATTTCTTGATGCCGGAGGCGGCCAGGGTGCGGATCGGGCCGGCGGAAATGCCGTTCACCCGAATGCCTTCCGGGCCCAGGCTCGACGCCAGATACCGCACCGACGCTTCCAGGCTGGCCTTGGCCAGGCCCATCACGTTGTAGTTGGGCACGGTCTGCCGGGAGGCGTGGTAGGTCAGCGTCAGCAGGGCGCCGTTGCGGCCCTTCATCATCGGGCGGGCGGCCTGGGCCAGCGCCACGAAGCTGTAGGAAGAAATCTCATGGGCGATGCGGAAGCCCTCGCGGGTGGCGACGTCGGCGAAATTACCGTCCAGTTCGTTGCCGGGGGCGAAGCCCACCGCGTGGACCACGCCGTCAAGGCCGTCCCACTGCTTGCCGAGCCCTTCGAAGACCTGCTGGATCTCGTCATCGGAGGCGACGTCGCAGGGGAAGCAGAGCGCTTCGTTGCTGCCGTAACGCTCGGCCGCTTTTAGCACCCGGCTTTTTAACTTGTCGTTCTGGTAGGTAAAGGCCAGCTCGGCGCCTTCGCGGTGCATGGCTTCGGCGATGCCGGTGGCGATCGACCGGTCGCTGGCGACGCCGACAATCAGAAATCGCTTACCTGCGAGAAAACCCATGATATGTCCTCGATTCGACGGTTCGGTTTGGCCCTAGTATAGGGAAATGGCAAAGGGGTGAAAGACGCCCCGGGGTTCAATGTGCAACCGCTTGTTTCTCGCCGCCGGCGTTGACGGTGCGGTTGTAGGCGGCGTCGATCAGCCGGCGCGTGTAGGCCTGTTGAGGGTCGCGGAACACCCGCTCGGTGTCGCCGTGCTCCACCACCCGGCCATCACGCATCACCAGCAGCCGGTGGCTGATCGCGCGCACCACCTTGAGATCGTGGCTGATGAACAGATAGCTGAGACCGTGGCGGCGCTGCAGCGTCTTGAGCAGTTCCAGCACCTGGGCCTGGACGCTGCGGTCGAGCGCCGAGGTGGGCTCGTCGAGAATCAACAAATCCGGCTTCACGATCAGCGCCCGGGCGATGGCGATGCGTTGGCGCTGGCCGCCGGAAAACTCGTGGGGATAGCGTTCATCGCTGTCCGCCGGCAGGCCCACTTCCTCAAGTAGCGCCCGGGTGCGCTCGGCACGCTGAGTGGTGTCCAGATCCTTGTGGTGCACGCGCAGGCCCTCGTCGACGGCCCGCCCCACGCTCAGGCGCGGGTTAAGGCTGCCGAACGGGTCCTGGAACACCACCTGCATATGGCGGCGCCAGGGACGCAGCGCGCCGCCGCTGAGGCGGTCGAGCGGCTGATCCAGCAACATCACCGTGCCGGCGGCCGGTATCAGCCGCAGCAGGGCCAGCGCCAGGGTCGACTTGCCGGAACCGGATTCGCCCACCACGCCGAGGGTTTCGCCCTGGCGCAGGGTCAGGGAGAGGTCGTCCACCGCGACCAGCGGCGCGGCGCGGCCGAACCAGCCCCGCCGCGGGCCCTGGAAATGCACCGACAGCCCCTCGGCATTGAGCAGCACCGGAGCCTGCGCGTCTAGCGGCTGTGGGTGGCCGCTGGGTTCGGCGTCCAGAAGGTGGCGGGTATAGTCATGCTCGGGGTGCTCCAGCACTCGTGTGGTGGCGCCGGTTTCGACGATGCGGCCCTGGTGCATTACCGCCACGTCGTCGGCATAGCGCGCCACCAGGCCCAGGTCGTGGCTGATCAGCAGGATGCCCAGGTTGCGTTCGCGCTGTAATCGCCGTAGCAGATCCAGAATCGTTTCCTGAATAGTTACGTCCAGCGCCGTGGTGGGCTCGTCAGCGATCAGCAGGGCCGGGTCGTTGGCCAACGCCATGGCGATCATTACCCGCTGGCGTTGCCCGCCGCTGAGCTGGTGCGGGTAGCGTTTGAGCATGTCGTCGGTGGCCGGCAGCTCAACTTGTTCCAGCAGGTTGAGGCAGCGTTGGCGGATCGTGGCGCGGCCCAGGCCCTGGTGGATGCGCATCGCTTCGCCGATTTGCCGCTCCACCCGATGCAGCGGGTTGAGCGCGGTGAGCGGCTCCTGAAAGATGGTGCCGATACGTCCACCGCGCAGCTCCCGGCGGCGCTTCGCGGGCCAGTCGAGCACGTTGTCGCCGTCCAGCTCGATGGCCGTGGCGCGGCGCCCGGCGCCGTCGGGAAGCAGGTCCAGCACCGACATGGCGGTCAGCGATTTGCCGGAACCGGATTCTCCTACCAGCGCCAGGGTGCGCCCCGCGTCCACGCTCAGGCTTACCCGGTCCACCGCCGGCCGGGCCGGGTCGTCGAACCAGACGCTCAGGTCCTCCATGCGTAGCAGACTCATTAATGCCTCCTGGGTCCGTTGGCGCCGGCGGGGTGTCTAGACAGCGGCGTCATTGTATTTCCTGGGATCAAAGGCGTCGCGCACCGCCTCGCCGGCGAACACCAGCAACGACAGCATCACCGCCAGGGTGACGAAGGCGCTTAACCCCAGCCAGGGTGCATGCAGGTTGGCCTTGCCCTGACCCAGCAATTCCCCCAGCGACGGCGACCCGGGGGGCAGGCCGAAGCCGATAAAGTCCAGCGACGTAAGCAGGATCACCGACGCATTCAGCACGAACGGCAGGTAGGTGAGGGTGGCCACCATGGCGTTGGGCAGCATGTGCCGGAACAGAATCACCGGGGTGCGCACCCCCATGGCCTGAGCGGCGCGCACGTATTCCAGGTTGCGGCAGCGCAGAAACTCGGCGCGCACCAGGTCCACCAGGGTCATCCACGAGAACAGCAACATGATCAGTAGCAGGGTCCAGAACCCGGGCACCACGAAACTGGAGATGACGATGATCAAATAGAGAATCGGCATACTTGACCAGACCTCCACGAAGCGTTGGCCGCCCAAATCCAGCCAGCCGCCATAGTAGCCCTGGACCGCGCCCACCACGATGCCGATCGCGCTGGACGTGACGGTGAGGATCAGGCCGAACAGCACGGAAAGGCGGAAGCCGTAAATCAGGCGGGCGAGCACGTCGCGGCCCTGGTCGTCGGTGCCCAGCCAGTTCTCCGCGGAGGGCGGTGCCGGTGCCGGCACGGTGAGCTCGTAGTTGATGGTGTCATGGCTGTAGCGAATCGGCGGCCACAGCATCCAGCCGTCGTCCTCGATCAGGTCCGCCACAAAGGGATCGCGATAGTTCGCCTCGGTTTCGAACAGGCCACCGAAGGTGGTCTCCGGGTAGGTCTTGAACACCGGGAAATACAGATCTCCCTGATATTGCACAATCAACGGTTTATCGTTGGCGATGAATTCCGCCCCCAGGCTGCCAATGAACAGCACCAGGAACAGACACAGCGACCAAAAACCCCGGCGGTTGCGACGGAAGGCGCGCCATTGGCGTTGCCACATCGGGGTGCCCATCAGCGTGTCCTCCGCTCAAAGTCGATGCGCGGGTCCACCCACATATAGGTCAGATCGGAAATCAACTTCAGCAGCATGCCGATCAGGGTGAAAATAAACAGGGTGCCGAACACCACCGGGTAATCCCGGTTGATCACCGATTCGAAGCCCAGCAGGCCGAGCCCGTCCAGGGAAAAGATGTACTCGATCAGCAGCACGCCGGTGAAGAACATGCCCACGAAGGCGGCCGGGAAACCGGCGATGATGATCAACATGGCGTTGCGGAATACGTGCCCGTAGAGCACGCCGTTCTCGTCCAGGCCTTTGGCGCGGGCGGTCTGCACGTACTGTTTGCTGATCTCATCGAGAAAGGAGTTTTTGGTCAGCATGGTGAGGGTGGCGAAGTTGCCCACCACGATGGCCAGGGTGGGCAGGGTGATATGGTGGATATAGTCCAGCGCCTGGCGCCACCAGGATAGTTGATCGAAATTATCGGAGGTGAGCCCGCGCAGCGGAAACCACTCCCAGTAGGAGCCGCCGGCGAACAGCACCACCAGCAGGATGGCGATCAGGAAGCTGGGGATGGCGTAGCCGACGATGATCGCGGTGCTGCTCCAGACATCGAAACGGCTACCGTCGCGCACCGCCTTTTTGATGCCCAACGGCACCGCCACCAGATAGGTGATCAAAGTGCTCCACAACCCCAGGGAAATCGACACCGGAAGACGTTCGGCGATCAGGGTGCTGACCGCTTTGTCGCGGTAATAGGATTCACCGAAATCGAAGGTCAGGTAGCGTTTGACCATCAACCAGAAACGTTCCGGGGCCGGCTTGTCGAAACCGTACAGTTTTTCGATGCGCGCGAGCAGCTCCGGCGGCATGCCCCGGGAGCCCCGATAGTCGGCGCCGCCGTTGCTGACCAGATCCTGGGTACTGCCGGCGAAGCCGGCGCCGGCGCCGCCACCGCCGATACCCTGGAGCTGGGCGATGGCTTTTTCCACCGGGCCGCCGGGTGCCGCCTGCACGATCACGAAATTGAGCAGCAGGATGCCCAACAGGGTGGGCACGATCAGCAGCAGCCGTTTGAGAATATAGATCAGCATTATTGCGCGCTTTTATCCCACCAAAGCTCGATGGCGCCGTCGAACCCCACGTAGGGCGGCAGGGGCGGGTGCGCGAGCCGTGACTGGTAGGCGAAGCGGTGGTAATCCAGATACCAGTTGGGCACCACGTAAAAGCCCCATTGCAGTGCCCGGTCCAGCGCGCGGGTGCGGGTCACCAGCTGCTCGCGGGTGTCGGCGGCAATCAGCTTGTTGACTAGCGTATCAATCGCGGGATTGCTGACCCCGGCGTAATTCTGGCTGCTCTCACGCTCGGCGGCGGCGGAACCCCAGTAGCCGCGTTGCTCGTTGCCGGGGGAGGGCGACTGCCCCCAACCGCCGACGATCATGTCGAAATTGAAATTACGCACCCGCTGCACGTATTGCGATTGGTCCACGCGCACCACGTTGGCCTCAATGCCCAGCGTTTTCAGATTGCGTGCGTAGGGCAGCACGATGCGTTCGAACGCCGGTTGATAGAGCAGAAACTCGAAACTCACCGGGTCGCCGTCCGGGGTGTGCAGTTTGCCGTTTTTGACCTGATAGCCGGCTTCCTTGAGCAGCGCCTGGGCCTTGCGTAAATTGTCACGGGGGCGGCCGGAACCGTCGGACACCGGTGGCTGGTAGGCCTCGGTGAAGACCCGCGGCGGCAGGTCTTCGCGAAGCGGTTTCAGTAGCGCCAGTTCTTTCTCGTCGGGCAGGCCGGTGGCGGCCAGCTCGGAATTCTGGAAGTAGCTGCGGGTCCGCTTGTACTGACCGTAAAACAGATTTTTGTTGGACCATTCAAAGTCGAACGCGTAGGTCATCGCCTCGCGCAGCACCGGGTCCTGGAACACTGGCCGCCGGGTATTGAAAATAAAGCCCTGCATGCCGGCCGGGTTCTGATGGGGGACTTCCTCGGTGATGATATCACCGTCCCGGAACGCCTCGCCGGTGTAGGCGGTGGCCCAGTACTTGGAATTGTTTTCGTTGCGCCAGTCGTAGTCGCCCCGCTTGAAGGCTTGCAGGGCCACGGTGTGATCCAGGTAGTATTCGTAGATTATGCGATCGAAATTATGGTGGCCGCGGTTGACCGGCAGATCCTTACCCCAGTAGTCGTCGCGGCGTTGGTAGACCACCCGTTTGCCGGCCTTGAAGCTGCCTACTTTGTAGGGTCCGGAGCCGAGCGGTGGCACCAGGTTGGCGTCGTCAAAAGGTTTGTCGTCCCAGTAGTGTTTGGGCATCACCGGCAGTTGCCCGACGATCATCGCCAGTTCGCGATTGTCGCCGGCTTTGAAGCTGAATTTCACCTTGCGCTCGGACAGTGCCTCCACCTTTTCCACGTCGCCGTAATAGTAGGCGTAAAACGGCGCGCCTTTTTCGCGCAGTTGGTAGAAGCTCCATACCACGTCCTCGGCGCGCACCGGGTGCCCGTCGGCGAAGCGCGCCTGCTCGCGCAGGGTGAACGTCACCCAGCTGCGGTCCTCGGGCCACTCCATGGATTCGGCCAGCAAGCCGTACTCGGTGAAGGGTTCGTCCTTGCTGCGCACTGTCAGGGTGTCGAATACCAGTCTCTGGGCGCCGGCCGCGGCCTGGCCCTTGGGCAGCCAGGGCTGGAAATTATCGAAGCCGCCCACCACGTGCAGACTCAGGCTGCCACCCTTGGGGGCATCCGGACGGACATAATCGAAGTGGTCGAAGCCGGCGTCGTATTTGGGTTCACCGTGCATGGTGATGGCGTGGGAGCGCTGGGTCTCCGCGAACGCCGGGCCGCTAAACGGGGCGGCAGCAACAAACAGCCAGCAAACTAAGCAACGCATCGCGCCTTTCATCGTTATTTTGGACTCCTTGGTGGGGTCTGTGGCGTCACCATAGCCCAGGCGATAGGGATCGCCAAATGGCCCTGCGTACTCAGACCCGCGCCCGCCTGTCGGGTTCACCGGCGGCGGGCGACGGCCCCGCGTCAGGGCTCACGGCGCGTTGCGCAGATCCACGTACAGCGTCAGGTTATCGCCGGGCTGCAGGTAGCGGTTCTTGTTCAAGCGGTCGTTCCAGCCGCGAATCTGGTTGACCGACACATTAAAGCGGTTGGCGATAGCGTGCAGCGAATCCCCGCGCTGCACCGAGTAGCGTACCTTGCGGATCATTTCTTCGCGCTCGCCGGCGCGTACCGTCGCCGCGGGGCCGTCCTCGCGCCACACCGCCAGGGTCTGACCGACTCGGAGTGGGTCGCCGGGGGCCATATTGTTCCATTTCGCCAACGCCCGCACGCTAACGTCGTTCTCCCGGGCGATCTGCCACAGGGTATCGCCGGCGGCGACACGGTGGTCGACCCGCTGGCGCTTGCCCCGTTGCTTGTCCTGGGTGTCCGCCAGCCGCTGATCGGCGCTCAGCGCGTACTGATCCTTCGACGGCTCCGGAATCAACAGGGTTCGGCCGGCGATGATGGTGTTGCCGGACAAATCGTTGATGTCGCGCAGTACCGCCGGCGTGGTGCGGTGAGCCCGGGCGATGCGGCTCAGGGAGTCGCCGCTGCGAATGGTATAGCGGTGCCAGCGCATGCGCTCTTCCTGTGGCAGGTCCGCCACGCGTTCACGGAAAGCGTCGGCGCTGCCCACCGGCACCAGCAAGGTGTGCGGGCCTTCCGGCGCGGTGGCCCAGCGATTGAATGCGGGATTCAACAAGTAGAGTTCTTCGGTGGATATTTCCGCCAAACTGGCGGCCTGGGCCAGGTCGATCTGGCCGCCCACGTCCACTGCCTCGAAGTAGGGCTGATTGGCGATCGGGTGCAGGGTGACGCCGTAGCGGTCCGGGTCGCGGACGATTTCCGCCACCGCCAGCAGCTTGGGTACGTAGGCGGTGGTCTCGCGAGGCAGGTCCAGGTGCCAGAAGTCGGTGGGCAGCCCTGCTTCCTCGTTGCGGCGCTGGGCTCGTGAAACGGTACCGCCACCGGCGTTATAGGACGCCAGGGCCAGCAGCCAGTCGCCGTCGAAGCGTTCCGACAGCTGCTGCAGGTAGTCCAGGGCGGCGCGGGTGGACAGGGTGATATCGCGCCGATGGTCATACCACCAGGTTTGATCGAGTCCGAAATACTTACCGGTGGAAGGAATGAACTGCCACGGGCCCGCGGCGCGACTGTGGGAGTAGGCGAAAGGGTCGAAGGCGCTTTCCACCACCGGCAGCATCACCAGTTCCAGCGGCATATCTCGGCGTTCGGCCTCTTCCACGATGAAATGCAGATAGCGCTCGGCGCGTTTGGTGACCCGGGTGAAGTAGCTGGGGTGGCGGGCGTACCACTCGCGCTGCAGGCGGACGCGCTCGCGGTCCTGATGCAGATCCAGCGCGTAGCCGTCGCGAATCCTGGCCCATAAATCCTGCTGCGTGCCCTCGTCTTGATCGGCGTTGGGTTCCAGGGGCTCCGGTTCTGGCATGCCGTTGGCCAGCCCTGGATCATTGACGGAGGGTTCCGCCGGCGGCATGGGAGGCAGGTCGTCCACCTCGGGTTTCGTGGCACAGGCGCCGACCATCAGCGCCAGCCCCAGGGCTGCACAACCAAGAAGTTTATTCATAACAATAATATACGATTTGAATTTTAAGTGGATTCTAGGCAGGCGCGGCGATTCCGGCAAGGATAAATCGCCCCCGGATCGCGGGATCGCCGGACCGCCGCTTCAGGCGGAGTCTTTCCAGCGGCGCAGGGCCGCGAAGCTGTCCACACTGGTATCCGGCAATGCGCCGAAACGGGCTTCGCAGGCACGCCGCAGTTGCGGCTCCGCGGCCCGCAGGAAGGGGTTGGTACGCTTTTCCTCGCCGATGGTGGACGGCACCGTGATCTGGTTCCGTTCGCGCAGGGTGGTGACCCGGGCAAGCCGGGCGCCCACCGCTTCGTCCTGGGGGGAAACGGTGGCCGCGAAACGCAGATTCGCCAGAGTATACTCATGGGCGCAGAACACCTGGGTGTCCTCGGGCAGACCGGCCAAGCGCGTCAACGAGTGATGCATCTGTTCCGGCGTGCCCTCGAAAAGCCGCCCGCAGCCACCGGCGAACAGGGTGTCGCCGCAGAACAGCCAGCCCTGGCGGGGCGCGTAATAGGCGATATGGCCGAGGGTGTGGCCAGGTACGTCCAAGACGTCCAGTTCCAAGTCCGGCGTGGCCAGGCGGACGCGGTCGCCGTCCCCCAGCGGGTGGTCCATTTCCGGGATCGTCTCCCGGGCCGGGCCGTACACCGGAATGTCGCGATCCCGGCACAACGCACTGACCCCGCCCACATGGTCCGGGTGGTGATGGGTGATCAACAGCGCGCTCAGGGCGAGGCCCTGTTCGCTCAGCCAGGCCTCCACCGGTGCGGCGTCCCCCGGGTCAACGATCACGCATTGATCGCCATCGCGAATGGCCCAAATGTAGTTGTCATTGAAGGCTGGGATGGCCGTAGGGGCTTGCGGCATGTCGTGTTACCCTTCGCTGGAATGCTTGGATGTAACCCTACAGTTCCAAGGGAGAAATGTCAGCGATGCAGTTACCTCCGCTGTCCCGATCGCCGTTCCGCCGCCAGCCCGGGGATACGCTGGAACGGTTCAATGATTGGTTGGAAAGCCAGGCCGGGCAGGCGGTGCTGGACGCTGAACGCGCCATCGTCGCTGAGTGGACGCCCCGGTTGGTCGGCCACCGGGCGGTGGAAGTCAGCGGTGGTCGTTGCCAGAACATGCTCAAGGATATTCGTCTGCCTTGGCGGTGTTCGGTAACACCGATGCCGGTGGAAGGGGGCCGCGAGGCCACCAGCCGCGTGGCCCTGGAAGCCTGTCCCCAGTCCCTGCCGATCGCCAAGAATAGCGTCGACGTGGTGCTGTTGCATCATTGCCTGGAATTCCATGACGCCCCCCACCAGGTGCTGCGCGAAGCGGCGCGCTGCGTGGCCCCCGGCGGTGTGCTCGCGGTGGTCGGCTTTCACCCGCTCAGCATCATGGGGCTGGCGCGCTGGTTCCGGCGTGGCGGCCAGCGGTCCGGTTGGAACGGACGTTATTTCCGCCCCTACCGGGTCAGCGACTGGTTGAACGTGCTCGGTTTCGAGGTGGAGGGCGTCGCCAGTGAGTTCTACAATCTGCCCCTCGGCGATCGTGGCCGCGCCCGTTTGCGCTGGTTGGACTGGCTCGGCCGCCGCTTTTGGTGGCGCAACGGCGGTGTCTACCTGTTGGTGGCCCGTAAGCGCGCCGCTATGATGCGTCCCTTGCCCGCGTCCGGTGGTTTCAGCCGCCAGCGGCCGACGGTGGTGTCGGTGCCGGTGGCGCGCTGGCGACAACAACGAAATACGGAGTAACGGCTTTTGAAGCAGGTGGATATTTTTACCGACGGCGCCTGCCGCGGTAATCCGGGCCCTGGCGGTTGGGGCGCGGTGTTGCGTCATGGTGATACGGAAAAGGAATTGTTCGGCGGCGAACCGCGCACCACCAATAACCGCATGGAGCTGATGGCCGCGATTCAGGCCCTGGAGGCGCTCAAAGGCCCCTGCGAAGTCAACCTGACCACCGACTCGCAGTATGTCCGTAAAGGCATCACCGAGTGGATGGCCAACTGGAAAAAGCGCAACTGGCTCACCGCCGCCAAGAAGCCGGTGGTCAATAAGGACCTCTGGCAGCGGCTGGAGGCGGCCGCCGAGCGGCACCGGGTCCACTGGCACTGGGTGCGCGGCCACAGCGGTCACAGTGAGAACGAGCGCGCCGACCGGCTCGCCAACCGGGGTATCGACGAATCGGAGGTCGGCGCATGAGACAGATCGTTCTGGATACCGAAACCACCGGCCTGGACCCGCTGTCCGGGCACCGGATTATCGAAATCGGCTGTGTGGAACTGCGCAACCGGCGGCTCACCGGCAACAACCTGCATCTGTACATTAACCCGGAGCGGGATATCGACGAGGGCGCCCTGGAGGTGCACGGCATCTCGCGGGAGTTCCTGGCCGACAAGCCCGTCTTCGAGCAGATCGCCGAGGAATTCATGGCGTTCGTGGACGGCGCCGAACTGGTGATTCACAACGCGCCGTTCGATGTCGGCTTTCTCGACCACGAACTGCGCCGGCTGGGCGCCAAATGGGGTGCCGTCGGCGACCGCTGCCGAATTCTGGACACCCTGAAAATGGCCCGGGATCTGCACCCGGGCCAGAAGAACAGCCTGGACGCGCTTTGCCGCCGCTACGATGTGGAAAACGCCCATCGTGAGTTGCACGGGGCGCTTCTCGACGCGGAGATTCTCGCCGACGTCTACCTGGCGATGACCGGGGGCCAGACCAAGCTGTCTTTGGGCGGCGCCGACGCCGGCCAGCAGGGCAGTGAGCAGGCGGAAGCGATCCGGCGCCTGGCGGCGGACCGGCCGCGGCTGGCCGTGGTGCGGGCCTCGGACACGGATCTGGAGCGCCATCGCAAGAAGCTGGACGCGATGGCGGAGAGCCAGGGTCAGATGACCCTGTGGCAGGAATTGGAGCAGTAACCGCGACCGGCGCCCTCCCGTCAGTGGGAGGGTCCGGCGTCCATCTTCAAGTCGGTGGCCTGGTGGTGACTGATCCAGCCGTGTTCGTACATGTATTCGGTGGCGGGCTCGAGAATGGTGGCGGTCATGATCAAGCCGGTGAGGGTCATGACGATCGTGTACGGCAGGGCCATCAGTACCATCCGGCCGTACGAGAGCCGCACCAGCGGCGCCAGCGCGGAAGTGAGCAGGAACAGGAACGCCGCCTGGCCGTTGGGCGTGGCCACGGACGGAATGTTGGTGCCGGTGTTGATGGCCACGGCCAACAGGTCGAAGGTGTCACGGTCGATCTCGCCATTTACCAGGGCCTTGGCCACTTCGTCCACGTATACCGACGCGACGAACACATTGTCCGAGACCGCCGACAATACGCCGTTGGCCATATAGAAGGCTGCCCCCTGAACACTGCGGTCGAGACTGAGTACATAGTCGATCACCGGCGTGAACAGTTGCTGGTCGGCGATCACCGCTACCACCGCGAAAAACACCGTCAGCAGGGCGGTAAAGGGCAGCGCTTCCTCGAACGCCTGACCCAGGCGGTGCTCTTCGGTGATGCCGCAGAAGGCGGTGGCCAGGATGATCACGCTCAAACCGATGAGTCCCACCGAGGCGGCGTGGGTGGCCAGCCCCACCACCAGCCACACCGCGATCAGCCCCTGGACAACCAAGTTAACTTTGTCCCGGGTGGTGCGGCGGTCGTCCTGCTCGCGGGCGTACTGACGCATAATGCCCTCAACCTTTTCCGGGATCTCCTCGCCGTAGCCGAAGCTGCCGCTCCATTCCAGAAACAGGCAGGTGAGCAGCCCCATGGCCAGAACCGGCAGGCTGACCGGGGCCATGCGCAGGAAGAACTCACCGAACTCCCACTGCGCCTTGGTGGCGATCAACAGATTCTGCGGTTCGCCCACCAGGGTGCAGACGCCACCCAGGGCGGTGCCCACGGCGGCGTGCATCAACAGACTGCGCAGGAAGGCTCGGAAGCGGCGCAGGTCTTCACGGTGCAGATCCTCCACCGTGGTGTCGTCGCCGTGGTCGTGTTTTTGTTGGAAGGTCTTGCCGGAGGCGACCTTATGGTAGATACCGAAAAAGCCGGTGCAGACCGTGATCACCACGGCGGTCACCGTAAGGGCGTCCAGGAACGCTGAGAGCGCCGCGGCCGTCAACGCGAACAGCAGGCTGAGGCGGGCCTTTGATTTCACGCCCAGTAGAATACGGGTGAAGGTATAAAGAAGAAGATCCTTGAGGAAATAGATGCCCGCCACCATGAAAATCAGTAGCAGCAGCACCTCCAAATTGCCCTCCACCTTGTGCAATACCGTTTCGGGGCTGGTGAGGCCGATCAGGAGCGCTTCGATCGCCAGCAGGCCGCCGGGCTGCAGCGGGTAGCACTTTAGTGCCATGGCCAGGGTGAAGATGAACTCCGCCAGCAACAACCAGCCGGCCGTTGCTTCGCCCAGGGTCCAGGCGACCAGCGGATTAATCAGCAAAAACACCAGGATGGTGTACTTGTACCAGACGGGGGCTTGCCCCAGGAAATTCTGACCGAAGGCGCGGCCGAACTGGGCGTACATGGCACTACTTCCTGCTAGATGTAAGGAGAACGGATGGGCGGCGCAATCATAAGCACTTCCGATGCCGGGGTACAGTGATGGTCGGTGTGGAAACAGACTTTACATAGTGGCCGGCGTTGGAAAAAGCCTGTGTTCCTGTTAACAATATGCCGGAAAATCAGTTGCTTACGTTTGAAAGTTGACGCATTGTTTAGCGCCGTGAGAAAGTGCAAAACGCCTTTAACAATCCGCAGGGGTTTCCGGAGAGTCCATGGTCGCCATTACCAACACCACCTCCCTGACGTTTCTCAAGGAGTCCATCGACACCACGCTGAGCGAAGCGGAAGCCAGCCTCGAAGCGTTCGCCGAGGACCGGGACGAGGGCGCCTCCCTGGACCGTTGCGGCGAAGCTTTCCACCAACTGCGCGGCATTTCGCAGATGCTGGAGCTGTCGGCGGCCACTTTAATGAGCGAGGAAATGGAACTGGCCGTGGAAGGCCTCAAGCGCCACGGCGGCCGCGACCTGGTGCAGGCGCTGGGCAACGCCATCGTGCTGCTGGGCCGCTATTTCGAGTACGTTCAGCTCAAGGATCGCACCCTGCCCGAGATGCTGATCGGCGGCATCAACGAACTGCGCCGCGCCGGCGGCAAGCCGTTGATCCAGGAAAGCCATTTCTTCAGCGTCGACCTGTCCCGTGCGCGTAGCCCGGAGCCGGGGCAGGGCGACCCCTCGGCTCTGGCGGATCAGGGGCGCCGCCTGCGCCACATGTACCAGGTGGGGCTGCTGGGCTTGCTGCGCGGGGACAACCGCGACGCGCACCTTAAACTGATGGCCCGTGCGCTGGCCCGCGTGGACCGTCTTTGTGGTCGCTGCGCGAACAGCCGCTTCTGGTGGTTGGCGCGGGCCGCCACCGAGTCCCTGGCCGAAGACCGCATGGTGATCACCCCGGCGCGCAAGGCGTTGCTGGCGCAATACGATCGTCAGTTGAAAAAACTGGTCTACGACGGCGAGCGCGCCCTGGCCCAGGAAGCGCCGCTGCTGTTAATCAAGGAAAGCCTCTATCTGGCCAGCCTGGGTTCCGGCGCCGGCACCGCCGCAGGGGAGGTGCGCGCCGTCTTCGGACTGGAGCGCCGGGTCAGCGATGCGGTGCTGCAAAACGAACTGGCGCTGATGGCCGGCGCGCGCGGCTCGGTGATCCGCTCTGTGGCCGGCGCGTTAAAAGACGAGATCAACCAGGTGAAGGACACCCTGGATCTGGCCTCCCAGGGCGTGGCGGACACCGACTACGCCGGCGTCGCCGGCGGCCTGAGGCGTATCGCCAGCACCCTGGAAATGGTCAGCAAGGAACACGAAGCCAACCTGCTGCGCGAGCGCGCCGACAAGGTCGCCGGCTGGCCCTCGGACGTGGACGCGGACAGCGCCGAGTTCCACGCCCTGGTGGACGACCTGCTCGCCGCCGAAAACACCGTGGCCAGCCTGGAGCGCAGCCTGGCGCCCTCCGACGACGTGCGCCGGGACGCGACCAACACCAGCATTTCCCTTTATCAGCTCGACGACGCTCGTATGACCGTGGTGGGCGAGTGCCGCGCCGGTCTGGCGCTGGCCAAACGCTCCCTGGCCAGCTACATGGATAACAACTGGGACCCGATGCACCTGACTAACTTGCCGGGCACCTTCGCCAGCGTTTCCGGCGGCTTGATGTTTCTCGAGCTGGAGCGGGCCTGCGCGGTGATCAGCGCCTGCCGCACGCACATCGAAACCCGCCTGATCGGCGGGGATGAGCCGCCCGGCCAGCCGGCCATGGAGACACTGGCCGACGCGCTCACCGGGGTCGACTACTACCTGGAAAGCATGGAAGAGCAGAAACCGATCGGCGAGGGCGTGCTGGACGTGTCCGAACAGGCGATGGCGGAACTGGGTTACACCCTGACCGGGCGGGGCGAGCATGGATAATTACGGCAGCCCCATGGATCTTTCCGCGCCGGAGCCTGGCGACGCGGAGGAGGCCTGGTTGTTCGTGATCCACGAGCAACAGTTATGCGTGGACCAGACGCAGCAGCCTTTGCCGGGCATTCCCCGGGTGCCTTCGTTCCTGCTGCGCGGCCATCCGGATTATCGGTTTATCGGCTTGCTGCACGGTGAGCCCTGCTACGTCTGCCGGCAGGCCGACCATGAGCTGACCGACCGGCCGCTTTACCCGATGCCGCTGCGCGAACTGATGGGGCGGCTGGACGAAATCCAGTTCACCATGGCGGCGCGTGCCCTGCAGGTGATCAGCTGGCGCCACAACCACCGCTTTTGCAGCCGCTGCGGCGCACAGACCACCCCCCATCCCAGCGAGCTGGCGATGCTGTGCAGTGCCTGCGATTACCGTCAGTACCCTCGTATCACGCCCTGTATCATCGCTCTGGTTACCGACGGCGAATACGCCTTGCTGGGCCATTCCGCCCGTTTCCCGGAGGGTTTCTATTCCTGCCTGGCCGGGTTCATGGAGGCCGGCGAAACCGCTGAACAGGCGGTGCACCGCGAAATCATGGAAGAAACCGGTGTGCGCGTGAAAGACCTGCGCTACTTTTCCAGCCAGTCCTGGCCCTTCCCCCATTCCATGATGCTGGGCTTCCACGCCGCCTTCGCCGGCGGTGAGATCCGTATCGACGATGACGAGATCACCGACGCCCGCTGGTTCCACCATACCCAGTTGCCGCACATCCCCCCGCCGGGCAGCATTGCCCGGACTCTGATCGACCACTGGCGCGGCGCTTTCCAGGCGCCGTCCGCTTCCTGAAGGGAGACACCCCGATGAGTTTCAGTGTTGCTCCGTTTCTGATCATGGCCGTGAGCCTGGTCCTGATTCTGGTGGGCGCCTGGATCCTGCTGCGCCAGAAATGGCTGTGGCAGTGGATCAAGGGCAGCCTGGGCCTGGTGGTGGTGGGCGTGGCGGTCTATCTCGCCCTGGTGGCTTTGAACCTGTACAGCTTTCACGAGCTGACCGAAGAGACGCCGGTGGCCACCGTGAGCTTCCGCGCCATCGGCGATCAAAGCTACATCGCCACGGTCACCCGCAACGACGGCACCACCGAGGATTTCCGCCTTAACGGCGACCAGTGGCAGTTGGATGCCCGAATCGTCAAATGGAAGACGCCGTTTTCACTGCTGGGTCTCAAGCCCGGCTACCAGCTTGACCGTATTCAGGGCCGTTATTTCGCCCTTGAGGATGAACGCTCCAAGGAACGTACCGTTTACAGCCTGAGCCGCGACCCCCTGGGCATGGATATCTGGCGCCAGGCCCGGGAGGGGTGGAGTTTCCTGGTGGATGCGCGCTATGGTAGCGCGGCCTATCTGCCGATGGCGGATGGCGCTATTTTTGAAGTAACCGTGCCGCCTTCCGGGGGACTGATCGGGCGACCGCTTAACGGCAGCGCTCAGCAGGCCGTGGCGGGCTGGCAATAACCTGGAGCCACGACGGCCCTGAACAGGTGAGCGTACAAGGTGATCGATTTTCTTTACCAATATGGCATGTTTCTGGCCCAGGTCGTCACCCTCGTGGTGGCGATTTTGGTTGTCATCGGCGGCATCGTTTCGTCGGCGGCGCGTAACCGTCACCGCGTCAGCCGTGACGGCGAACTGCGCGTCAAGAATCTCAATGAAGAGTTCGAGGATCTGCGCGACAGCATCGTCGATCAGGTGTTGCCGGACTCGGAGCGTAAAGCCGAGCACAAGAAGAAGCGCAAGGAAGAGAAAGCCCGCAACAAACAGCGTAAGAAAGCCGGTGCCGAAGTGAAGAGCAAAGCGCGGCTGTTCGTGCTCGATTTCAACGGCGACATCCAGGCCAGCGACGTGGCGCGGCTGCGCCGTGAGATCACCGCGGTGCTGGAAGTGGCCAACGGCGATGATGAAGTGCTGTTGCGCCTGGAAAGCCCCGGCGGCCTGGTGCACAGTTATGGCCTGGCGGCCTCCCAGCTCAAGCGTCTGCGCGGTCGCGGCATTAAACTGACGGTGGCGGTGGACCAGGTGGCGGCCAGCGGCGGCTACATGATGGCCTGCATCGCCGACCGCATTCTGGCGGCGCCGTTCGCGGTGATCGGCTCCATCGGCGTGGTCGCCCAGGTGCCCAACATCCATCGGTTGCTCAAGAAGAACGACGTCGACGTGGAGTTGATGACCGCCGGTGAGTACAAACGCACCCTGACCATGCTCGGCGAGAACACCGACAAAGGCCGGGAGAAATTCCAGCAGGAACTGGAAGAAACCCACCAACTATTCAAGAGCTTTGTGCGCGAACACCGCCGCACCCTGGACATGGACGCGGTCGCCACCGGCGAGCACTGGTTCGGCACCCGTGCCAAGGAGCTGGGCCTGGTGGACGAGATCATGACCAGCGATGAATACTTGCAGGGTCGCAAAGAGCACCTGGACCTTTACGAATTGAATTGGGAATACAAGCGCAAGTTGGCCGAGCGTCTGGGCGTGTCCGTGGAGAACGCCGGGGTGCGTCTGATCGACCGGTTCTGGCACCGGGGCAGCCAGCGTCAGTTTCACTAGGGAGCGAGGCAATGACTTTCAAGGCACTGATCACCGAAAAAACCGAGCAGGGCTATCAAAGCCGGGTAGGGGACAAGAACCTGGAAGACTTGCCCGAGGGCGACGTGTTGGTGCGCGTTGCCTGGTCGTCGCTCAACTTTAAGGACGCGCTGTCCGCCAGCGGCAACAAGGGCGTCACCCGCTCGTTCCCCCATACCCCGGGCATAGACGCCGTGGGGGTGGTGGCAGAGGCCGGTGACGGGCCTTTCAGCGTCGGCGACGAGGTCATCTGCACCGGCTACGACCTGGGCATGAACACCTCCGGCGGCTACGGCGATTACATCCGCGTGCCCGCCGAATGGCTGGCGCCGCTGCCGGCGGGCCTGTCGGCCCGCGACGCCATGGTGCTGGGCACCGCCGGCCTGACCGCCGCGCTGTGCGTGGAAGCGCTGATCGACACCGGCCTTCAGCCGGAGCAGGGCGAGGTACTGGTCACCGGCGCCACCGGCGGTGTCGGTAGCGTGGCGGTATCGATTCTCTCCCGTCTGGGTTTCAAGGTGGTGGCCGCCACCGGCAAGGCCGACGCCCATGATTGGCTGCGTGATCTGGGCGCCGCCGAGATTATGGGGCGCGAGCCGTTGCTCGAGGGCGTCGAGAAGCCGGTGCTCAAGCCGCGCTGGTCCGGGGTGGTCGACTGCGTCGGCGGCGATATCCTGGTGAACGCGCTGAAAAGCCTGCAGTACGGCGGCAGCGCCGCCTGCTGCGGTCTGACCGCGTCACCGAAGCTGGAAAACGCCACTGTGTTCCCGTTCATCCTACGTGGCGTCAATCTGCTCGGCGTGGACAGTGTCGAGCTGCCCTGCGAAGTGAAACAGCAAATGTGGCAACTGCTGGCCAGTGATTGGCGGCCGGCGTTGGACAAGCTGGAAAGCCGCGAAGTGACCCGCGAGCAACTGCCGGACTGCTTCACCGATATCCTCGCCGGCAAGTTGCGCGGCCGGGTGGTGGTCAGAATCAATCCCTGAGACCGGCCCTGAATGATGACGAATCCTCCCTGGGTCAAGCTGGCGCTGCGGCTGAACGGCGCCGGCGGCGCCGTGCCTTTCGCCATACCAGGGCCCCTGCCGAACGAAGGCGGGCCGCTCTGGATCCATCTGGATTACACCTTCGACGAAGCCCGTGACTGGCTGGAACAACAACCGGACGTGCCCGATACCGTGATCGAGGCGTTGTTCGCCGCCGACACCCGGCCGCGCGCGGCGGACGTGGGCGGTGGCCTTGTGATCTACCTGCGCGGGGTCAATCTGGCGCCGGGCGCGCGCCCGGAAGACATGATCGCGGTGCGTATCTGGATACGCGGCGGATTGATCGTCAGTACCCAGAAGCGCCAACTGATGACGCTCACCGAAATCACCTCGGAACTGGAACGCGGCGAGGGCGCCTGCACGCCGTCGGACCTGGTGAAACGGCTGGTGGACGGCCTGATCTGGCGCATGGAAGACGTGGTCGAGCGGATCGAGGACCAGGTCGGTGACTGCGCCGAGATGCTGGAGAGCAAGCCGGATAAAGCGCTCACCCATGAGATCAGCAGCCTGCGTCGGCGGGTGGTGACCCTGCGCCGCTATCTGGCGCCGCAGCGCGAGGCGATCGCGCGGCTGCACAACGATGCCCGCATTGACCGCGACGATGCGGAGATTATCCGCGAGGCCGGCGAGCGTCTGCAGCGTCTGCTGGAGGATCTGGACGCCGCCCGTGATCACGCCACCTTGTTGCAAGAAGAGGTGTTCTCGGTGCAGAACGAGGCGATCAATGACCGCATGTATCTGCTCGCCATTATCAGCGCCTTATTCCTGCCGCTGGGCTTTTTGACCGGGCTGTTCGGGATTAACGTGGGCGGTTTGCCTGGGCTGGACGATCCGCAAGCGTTCTGGTGGTTCGCCGGAACGCTGCTGATCATCGCCACCGGGATCCTGGTATGGATGGCCCGGCGGCGCTGGTTCTGACGCAACGCGCCCGAGGGGTCAGGCGCGCTCGAGTTCCTGCCGGCGACGGTAGATCGGACGCGGGTCGTGCACATCGCCCTGATAGGTCACCGAGAACGGCCGCAGGCCGTTTTCCAGAGCTTCATCGATGTCCCGGTCGGCGCGTACTTCGAAGGCGTTGAAGCCAACGCGGTGCATGTAGAAAAGCTGGTCCTGTAGCACGTCGCCGACCGCGCGCACTTCGCCGGTGAAGCGATAGCGGGTGCGTAATTCCCGGGCATAAGAGTAACCACGCCCGTCCTTGAAGGCGGGAAAGTGCACCGCCACCAGCGGCAGATGGGGCAGGTCGGCTGCCAGGTCGGCGGGTTCTTCGCCGGGCTCCAGACACACACCCACCGGCGCCTCGCGCTCCAGCAGGGTGTCGCGGTGGGCCTGCCAGTAGGCCAGCGGCACGATTACCGGCTGACTCTCCGGCGGGCTCTGGCCGTCCTCTTCCAACTGGCCCGGTTCGAACCGCTGCCAGTTGTTGTCGACGATCTCACCGTTGAGAATCACCTTACCCATAGACGTGTTCCTTGAACGGTTCCATACCAATGCGCTCGTAGGTGTCGATAAAGGGCTCGTTTTCCAGCCGCTTGTCCACGTACACATTGATGATCTTCTCGACCACGTCGGTGACTTCGAAGGACTCGAAAGAGGGCCCCATCTTCTCGCCGATGCGCGACAGTTTGTCGCCGCGACCGCCGAGCGTGATCTGATAAAACTCCTTGCCTTTCTTATCCACGCCGAGAATACCGATGTGGCCGATATGATGATGGCCACAGGCGTTCATGCAGCCGGAGATATTGATATCCAGGGGGCCCAGGTCATGGACGTAGTCCATGTCGTCGAAACGGCGCTGGATGCCTTCCGCCACCGGCACGGACTTGGCGTTGGCCAGGGCGCACAGATCGCCGCCGGGGCAGGCAACGATGTCGGTGAGCAGGCCCAGGTTGGGGGTCGCCATGCCCAGCGCATCCAGCTTTTCCCACAGCGCGAACAGATCGTCGCTGGCGACGTCGGACAGCACCATGTTCTGCTGGTGGGTGTTGCGCAGTTCGCCGAAGCTGTAGCGGTCGGCCAGGTCGGCGATCGCTTCCAGCTGCTCGTCGCTGACGTCACCGGGGATGCGACCGGTTTTCTTCAGCGTCAGCGTGACACTGCGATAGCCGTCGCGCTTATGGGCACGGGTATTGGTGTGGTACCAGCGGTTGAACGCACGGTTCTCTTGCAGCGCCTTGTCCAAGACGCTGTTGTCCACGTCATCCCGGTAAGCCGGTTCGGTGAAGCAGCCCTGAATGCGAGCCACTTCCTCTTCGGTGAGCGTCATCGGCCCGTCTTTCAGCTCGGCGAATTCCGCTTCGGTGAGCTCGCGGTATTTCTCCGCGCCCAGCGCTTTCACCAGAATCTTGATGCGTGCCTTGAACTTGTTGTCGCGGTTACCGTACTTGTTGTACACCCGCAGGATCGCTTCCAGATAGGCGAGCAGATGCTGCCAGGGCACGAATTCGCCGATCACCTGGCCGGTCATGGGGGTGCGGCCCAGACCGCCGCCGGCCCACACCTGGAAGCCGGTTTCGCCGGCGTCGTTGTGGATCACCTGGACGCCGATGTCGTGCACGCCGATCAGTGCCGGGTCAGCGTCGGGCACCGCGTTCACGGCGATCTTGAACTTACGCGGCAGATAGGCGAATTCCGGATTGAACGTCGCCCACTGGCGGATGATCTCGCACCAGGGGCGCGGGTCTTCCACTTCCTTGGGGTTCACGCCGGCGTATTCGTCGGTGGTGATGTTACGAATGCAGTTGCCGCTGGTCTGAATAGCGTGCATCTGCACGCTCGCCAGTTCCGCCAGGATATCCGGCACGTCCTGGACTTCAGGCCAGTTGAGCTGGATGTTCTGGCGGGTGCTGACGTGGCAAAAGCCCTTGTCGTATTCGCGCACCACCCTGGCCAGGGTCCTCACCTGCTCGCTGGAGAGCAGACCGTAGGGCACGGAAATCCGCAACATCGGCGCGTAACGCTGAATATAGAGGCCGTTCTGCAGCCGCAGCGCCAGGAACTCGTCCTCGCTGAGCTGGCCGGCCAGATAGCGCCGGGTCTGGTCGCGGTACTGAGCCACCCGCTCTTCCAGAAGCCGTTGGTCATAGTCCTGATATACGTACATGATGCCGTTGCGCCGTGTTTAATTCGTTGATTTGTAAAGAATATTTCTCTTTACCACCATGATTTGGCGGGAAATGTAGCAAAGTGGGCTTATACATAAAAGAAATATATTGCTATATCGCTAGTCCCTGGTGCTATGAACCAGTGGCGCTGAGAACCATGTTCACCACCACGAACATACCGATCACGATGGCAAGCACGATCACCACGTAGACCCCGATATAGTCGCCGGCGCTGCCTTTCTTGAAATCACGTTCGCGGTTACCGCTGCTCTGCACGCCGAAGATGGCGGCCAGCACGCTGTGCAGGACCTGGAAAAAGCCGGGCCGTTGCTCGTCGTGGTTATCGTCGTTGTCGCGCTTTTCCTGCTCGTTCATGCTCACCTCATAACTCTATATGGGCCCAGCCACGCTTAATCCAAAGGCCGCTTAACAATAAAGACGTGATCAGACGCTGAAACGCCTGGGCCAGCCAGATGCCGAGCAATCCGTAACCCAGCACGGGGCCGATGATATAGGCCAGCGGCAGAAAGAAAAACCACTGCACGGCGAGGGTCACCACCATCACCGAGCGGGCCGCCCCGGCGCCCAGCAGGGCCTGGGTGAAGATGATCGCCACGCCGTCAAGGCAGATCGCCAGACCGGTGATCATCAGCGGGACCCGGCCCAATTCCACCAGCTCCGGTTGCTTCAGGAACAG
This sequence comes from Alcanivorax sp., assembly GCA_036276955.1. Taxonomy (GTDB): domain Bacteria; phylum Pseudomonadota; class Gammaproteobacteria; order Pseudomonadales; family Alcanivoracaceae; genus Alloalcanivorax. The sequence continues at coordinate 38,879 of DASUNW010000139.1, forward strand.
GCCGAGAATCAGATCCGGTATCAGCCACATCGGCACGGCAAGCACGAACAGCAGCGTCACCGCCAGCCGGGTGACATCCCAGCCCCAGCGGTAGGCGTCGTCCGCGTCCCGCCGGCCGAGCGCCTGGCCCACCAGGGACGCCGCCGACAGCCCCAGGCCGATGGCCGGCAGAATCAGGAACAGGATCAGGGTGATTAGAATGTGCGCTACCGCGACCTCGTCGGCGCCCACCCGGCCGATAATCCAGAACAGAATGGTCAGTCCGGTGGCGAAAAAGAACTGTTGCACGCCGTTGGGCAGGCTGATGCGCAGGATATTGCGCAAGGTGGCGCGACTGGGCCGTGCGCGCAGAAAGCCGTGTTCGCGGGCCGCCCGCCAGGTCTGCAGCAGATACAGCGCACTGCCCAGGTAGAGCGCCAGACTGGTCCCCAGGCCCGCCCCGGCGCCGCCGAGCGCGGGCAGGCCCCAGGCGCCGAAAATCAGCCCGTAGCTGAAAATCACATTGGCGATATGAGTCACCACCAGGGTGCGCATATAAACGCCGGAGCGATTGATGCCGTTCCAATAGCCCCGGTAGCTGAAGTTCATCGCCACCGCCCAGACACTGAGCAGACGCATATCGAAATAGGCACTGCCCACCTCGGCGACCCCGGAGGTGGGGGCGAGAAAGTGCATCATCGGCGCGCTTGCCAGGGCGAATACGAGGGATATCGGCACCGCGAACACGAGACCGAGCACCAGACCGGCGTTCAGAGGCACCGCGTAGTTGGCCCGGTCGCGCTCGCCCTTGCGGCGCGCGACCATGGCCTGAACCCCGGCGCCCAGGCCGATTACCATACTGATCGCGATAAAACTGGCGTAGCCGCCCAGGCCGACGCCCGCCAACGCCTCGCCGCCGAGGCTGCCGACCATGGCGGCGTCCACCAGGTTCATCAGGCTCTGGCTGGCCATGGCCGCCATAATCGGTAGCGCCAGGGCGAGAATGCGCCGGTTGCGGGAAAGGCTAAGCACGCTGGATACTGCCCCTAGTCGAGGAAGCGGGCACCTTAGCAGAAAGGCGGAATCGACCCCAGGGCCTGTTCACGTCAATCACGGCCATTGCAACCGGCGAATACTTGACTAAAATAGTCAGGAAATTCGCAACCGAGAATCGGCATGACCGAACCCCTGATCCGAATCACAGATTCCGCTCAAGAATACCTGCGCGACCTGCTGTCACGGCAGGACCAGGGCGACATCGGCGTACGCATTTTCGTGGAACGCCCCGGCACCCCCCACGCGGAGTGCTGCATGGCCTATTGCCCGGATGGCGAACAGGAAGAGGGCGACGAGCGCTACCAGTACGAAGGGTTTCACGCCTTCGTGGAAGGCAAGAGCGTGCGTTACCTCGAAGACGCGGTGATCGACTTCAAGAAGGACTCCATGGGCGGCCAGCTGACTTTCCGGGCGCCCAAGTCACGGGTTCCCGACATCAGCGCCGACGCCACCCTGGAAGAGCGTATCAACTATGTGCTGTATTCCGAGATCAACCCGAACCTGGCGGCCCACGGCGGCAACGTGCAGTTGCTGGAGCTCACCGAGGACAACGTGGCGGTGCTGGAATTCGGCGGCGGCTGCCAGGGCTGCTCGGTGGTCGACGTGACCCTCAAGGACGGCGTCGAGCGCACTCTCATGGAACAGCTGCCGGAACTCACCGGCATCCGCGACAAGACCGACCACACTGTCACCGAGAACGCTTACTACCAATAACTACGCGCGCTTCCCGCATCAAGAAAGGGCCCTCCAAGGGCCCTTTTTTTGTGCTTCGGCGCTGCGTATCCGGGACGCGGTGCAATGGTGGTGCCTTCCGGGATCGCTCAAGCCGTCCATGGGCGCTCTCATTTGGCCATCCATGGCCAAATAGGTCCCTCCAGGCACCACCATTGCCCCGCTCACTGAGCAGCGTCACCGCCACGGGTCAGGCTCACCATCTCAGAGAAGGCGCCAAGACCTTTGCAGAAAGGTTCGGCGCCAGCGATGACCCGGGGCGGTGACGCTAGCTGGCGAGCGGGTCTGTGTTAGGCCCTTCCGGGACCCTGGAGAACAGGACGTTCGACAGGGAGCCCTCAGGGACGGGTTCACGGCGTTCTCGGAAGGGCCTAACACAGACCCGCGTCCCCGGATGGAGAGAGCCCTACGAAGCCGCCACCCAGCTATCCAAACTCCAGAGAATCAGCCGCAGTTGGGGGTGCGGCCGGCGGCGCGGGCCTGCTGGTACAACGGCATGGCTTCGGGGATGCGCGCCTGCAAACCCTCGATGCGGGTCTGGTTGCTGGGGTGGGTGGACAGAAACTCCGGCGGTGAACCGCCGCTGTTGGCGGCCATGTTCCGCCACAGATCGACGCTTTCGTGCGGATCAAACCCGGCTTTCGCCATCAGATCCAGGCCGATCACGTCGGCCTCGGCTTCGTGTTTGCGGCTGAAGGGCAGTTGAATGCCGTACTGCGCGCCGACGCCCAACAGCCCCATCAGCGTCTGCTTCTCGGCGCTGTCGCCGCCGGCCAGCGCCGCCAGCAGCTGGGTGCCGGTCTGGGTGGCGTACTGAATCGACATGCGCTCGTTGGAGTGCTGGGCCAGCACGTGCCCGACCTCGTGGCCGATCACGGCGGCGAGCTGGTCCTGGTTGTTGGCCACTTTCAGCAGGCCGGTGTGCACGCCGATCTTGCCGCCGGGCAGGGCGAAGGCGTTGGCGCTGTCGTCCTTGAACACCGTCACTTCCCACTGTTCCTCGGAATCCACCACGGCGACGATCGCCTGCGCCACGCATTCCACGTATCGGGATTGGGCGGTGCCGGAGACGGTGGGCTGCTGTTCTTTCATCTCGTTGTAGGCGGTGGCGCCCATTTGATCCATTTCCGCGGCCGGCATAAACAGGAACTGCTGGCGCCCCAGGGGGGAGGTGGCGCAGGCGGTCAGGACCAAAACCGCCACCACGGGCAGAGACAGACGTTTCATGCGGTGCTACTCCTTATCAAAACTGCTCGAAAATCCGTTCGCGGCTTACTCCCACTCACGCAGGTGGCGCCGGGCGATCCAGAGTAACCATGTGGACCAGGCGCCGCTAGCCAATAGTATCAGGATTCCCAACACCGACACGCCCCAGGGGGCCGGCGGCACGCGTCCGGCCAGCATCAGGCTGCCGCTGACGATGCCGCTGGCCACCAGCAGGGTTTGTATCTGCCGGTACTGGCCGCGCTCCAAACGCGCCACCAGACGCTCCAGGTGACGCGGGTCAAGCCCGCCATCGCGGCTCTGCGGGGCACCGGGCGCCACCGGCGGGGCATAGGCCCGGTCGACCAGATCCAACGCCCTGAGCCCCATACTGCGCGCCAGACGGCGCGGTGAATAGCGGTGGCGCAGCAAGCGCTGCATCAAGGGCCGGGCTTCCTCGATCAGGTCGAAGTCCGGGTTCAGCAAGCGGCCGAAGCCTTCCAGGGTGATCAGCGCCTTGAGCAGCAGGGCGATGTCGCTGGGCAGCACCAGGCCGTGCACGCGGATCAAGGCGGTGACGTCGGCGATCAAGGCGCTGATATCCAGTTCCGACAGCGGCAGCCCGTAATGCTGGGAGACCACGTCTTCCACGTCGGCCACCAATTGCTCGAAGTTGACCGGCTGGCCGTCGGACCAGCCGGCCAGCACCGCGGCGCCCTGCTCCGGTTCGCGGGTAATGATGGCCCTTACCAGCCGCACGATCTGTTCCCGGCGGCCGTCGCTGAGTTTGCCGACCATGCCGAAATCCAGCATGGCGATGCGATTGCCCGGCTGAATCAGGAAATTGCCGGGGTGCGGGTCGGCGTGGAAAAAGCCGTCTTCGAGGGCCATCTTCCAGGCCACGGTGGCGCCGCGCCGGGCGATCAGGGGCCGGTCCAGCCCGGCGGCGTCCAGCTGGTCCAGGGCGCGGGCCGGGATGCCGTCGATGTGCTGCTGCACCTGCAGGGTCTCGCTGCTCAGCCCGGCGTACACGCGGGGCACGGTGAGCCAGCGGAAGCCGCGCAGGTTTTGCCGGATGCGTTCGGCGTTGCGGGCCTCGATGGTGAAATCCAGCTCCCGGCTCAGCGAGCGGCGGAGTTCGCGCACCAGTTCCACCGGCCGGTAGCGGCGCAGTTCCTCGGAATTATCGGAGGCTAGTTTGGCGAGCTGGTCCAAAAGCCTGAGGTCCGATTGGATCTGACTTTCGATGCCGGGTTTACGGATTTTGATCACCACCCGTTCGCCGCGCCGGGTACGGGCCGCGTGCACCTGGCCGATGGACGCTACCCCCAGCGGTGTTTCATCGACACTGGCGAAGACCCGCTCCAGCGGTTTGCCGAGGGCTTTTTCCACCGCCGGTCGCAGGGTGTTGAAGGGCAGGGGGCGGGCCTGATCCTGCAACCGCTCGAATTGGGCGATCCAGTCCGGCGGGAACAGGTCCACGCGGGTCGCCAGCACCTGCCCCAGCTTGACGAAGGTGGGGCCCATCTCCTCCAGGGCGTGACGCAGCCGCTCGGCGGTATCCATGCGCAGCGGGCTGGGCGTGCCACCGGCGCGCACCAGCCGGCCGGCCTGTTCCACCGTGGTAGCCAGGCCCAGCCGGCGCAGCATATCGGCGAAGCCGTATTTGAGCAGGATGCCGGCGAGCTGGTTGAGGCGACGCAGGTCCTTGCCGGTATGCAGCAGGCTCATTGTGCGCCTTCGGCGGCGAGCAGCGCCTGTTTGCGTTCGCCGCCCCAGTGATAGGCGCCGGCGCCGCCGGCGCGCGGCACCACCCGGTGGCAGGGCACCAGGATGGCGATGCGGTTGGCCGCCACGGCGCCGCCCACCGCCCGCGCCTGGCTGCCGACCCGCGCGGCGATGGCGGCGTAATCACTGGTGCTGCCCGCCGGAATCTCCAGCAGGGCACGCCATACGCGGCGCTGAAAGTCAGTGCCGATCAGATGCAAGGGGCTGTCCTGGGGCGCCTTGAGCAAGTCGGTGATCTTCGCTGGCTCGGTGTCTTCCAGGTGGCAAGCCGGAAAGCGTTCCGCCACCTGACGGCGGCCGTCTTCTGCATCTTCAGCGAAGCTGAGCATCACCAGGCCCTGGTCGGACCAGGCCGCCACCAGACCTTCGTCATGGCCGGCCGGGCGGGCCCGAGTAAAGGTCCAGGACAGGGTTCCCTTGAAGGTCTTGTCCTCCGCCGCCACCGTCGGCGTGGCGGCGGGCGCGGTGGTGGCGCGGTCACGGCACCAGTCCGCCAGGGCGTTGGCAATCGCTTCGGGGTTGTCCTCCTGCACGTAGTGCAAGCCACGGCCGCAATCCACCACCTCGAGATGGGCGATCCGCTGGCTCAACCAGGCCACCCGGGTGCGGCTCAGCACCGCGCCGGGGTGGAATTGCAGCAACAGCATGGGCTGGGTCATGCGCTCCAGGCGCCGTTCGATATCCTGGATCGCCACCAGCGTCTCCGTTTGCCGGTCGTTGATCGGTAATTCTCCCGGAAATACCCGAATCGGGTAGCGGCTACGGGCATCCGGAAACGGCGCCCGGTAGGCGGCCAGCACACTGCGCGGCAACCGCCGCAGGGTGCTGAAGCGCAGCACCACGTTGACAAAAAGATTCTGGCGCTGCAGCAGCCAGTAGCTCAGCCGCCGCTGGCGAAACGCGAAAAACAGCGGCCGCGCCGCCAGTGGGAATTCATGCCAGTCGAAAGTGAAGGGGAAGGTTTCCATGAAGCAGATCGCGCTGACCCGGGCCGGCTGGTGTTGGGCAAGACGAAAACCCAGCGGCCCGCCCCAGTCGTGCAGCACCAGCGTTATACCGCTGAGGTCGAGCTGGGCGACGAAGTCATGCAGGAAGCGGTAATGGGTCAGAAAGCGGTAGTCGAGGTCCGGCTTGTCGCTTTTGCCGAAGCCGATCAGATCCAGAGCCACGCACCGGTAGTGGGCGGTCAGCGGCTTGATCACGTTGCGCCAGAGGTAACTGCTGGTGGGGTTGCCGTGCAGGAATAACAGCGTCGGGCCCTGGCCCTCGTCGATATAGTGGAGGCGATGACCGTCGACGGTCAGATAGCGCGAAGTAAACGGATAATCGGCGAATCCCATGCCATGCGTCCGAGCGGCTTTTCTGGCAAGATGCCACGGCCCCGATGACTACTGCAAGCGTGACCGGTATGGATAAACCCTTTGTGCGCAAGGATCTGGTTGAAGTGAAGCAAAGCGCGGTGCACGGACGCGGCCTGTTCGCGCGGGCGCCGATTTCCCGCGATACCGTGCTCGGCATGCTCAAGACGCAAGCCGCCAAGGGCGACGGCCCCTATGTGCTGTGGCTGGACGACGAGGGCAAGGAACGCTACCGGGTGCTTTGCGACCTGCGTTTCATCAATCACGCCAAGAAGCCCAATGTGGCCTATTACGACGACCTGACGGTGGTTGCCCTCAAGAACATCAAGCCCGGCCAGGAGCTGCTGCACGACTACGGCGAAGACTGGGCCTAACGTAGTGTGAACAGGCCCTAGAACGGCGCCGGGGCGTGAAACTCTCGCCACAGGCCGGTGCGCGGATGGTTAAACGCCAGGTGCTCGGCGTGAAGCAGCAAACGGTCGCTTTGGTTGAGAATCTCCGACGGCGCGTACAAATCACAGCCCAGAATCGGATGGCCCAGCGCCCGGCAATGAATGCGCAACTGATGGGTGCGGCCGGTGACCGGCTGCAAGGCCAGCCGGGTGGCGTCTTTTTCCGGGTAGCGCGTCAGTACCCGCCAATGGGTGAGTGACGGCTTGCCGGTGTCGAAACATACCTTCTGCAGCGGCCGGTTGGGCCAGTCGGCGATCAACGGCAGCGCCACCTCACCGCTTTCGCCGGCGACCTGACCGGCGACTACTGCTTGATAACGCTTTTCCACCCGGCGCTGTTGAAACGCCCGGCTGAGATGGCTTTGTGCCTGGCGATGCAAGGCGAGCACCATCAGGCCGGAGGTGTCCAGGTCAAGCCGGTGCGCCAGGCGCAGATCGGGATAGTGGGGCATCAAGCGACGGGTGACGCAATCCTGGTTCTCCGCCGCGCGCCCCGGCACGCTGAGTAGAAACGCCGGTTTGTTGACCACCAGAATGTCGTCGTCCTGGTGAACAATGCCGATTTGTTCCCGGCATTCCGGCACCAGGTAGCGCGGCGGCTGCTCCGCCCGGGTCAGCCGCCGCCGGCCCGGTTCAACCCCAGACCACGTCATGGACATCCTGATAGCGCTGGGCGAAGTGCACCGTCATGCCTTCCTTGATGTAGTCGGGCAGCTCCTGGTAATCCCGCTCGCAGGCCTTGGGCAGGATCAGTTCGCGGATACCGGCGCGCCGGGCGGCGATCACCTTTTCGCGGATGCCGCCCACCGCCAGAACCTGGCCGGTGAGGGTCAGCTCGCCGGTCATGGCCAGTTTGCGCGGCAGCCGTTTGCCGGTGGCCAGGGACACCAGGGCGGTGGCCATGGTGACGCCAGCGCTGGGGCCGTCCTTGGGCGTGGCGCCCTCGGGCACATGCAGGTGCACAAAGGATTGGTCGAACCAGTCCTCGCTGACACCGAACTCTTTCAGGTGCCCGGCCACATAGCTGTAGGCGATCTCAGCGGATTCCTTCATCACATCGCCGAGCTGGCCGGTCTGCTTGAAACCGCGCCGCTGGCTGTGCACGCGGCTCGCTTCCACCGACAGCGTGGCGCCGCCCATGGCGGTCCAGGCCAGGCCGGTGATCACGCCCACGCCGCGCTGGGCCTTTTCCTTCTGGAAGTAGGGCTGGCCAAGAAAATCCTCCAGATTCTTGCCGGTGATACTGATCTTTTTCTCACCGGAGAGCAGCCGCACCGCCGCCTTGCGGATGATTTTATTGAGCTGCTTTTCCAGGTTGCGGACGCCGGCCTCGCGGGCGTAGCCCTCGGCGATCTGCCGCAGCACGCTGTCGCTGATCTTAAGCTGCGAGGTTTTAACGCCGGCCCGTTCCAGCGCGCGGGGCCACAGATGGTTACGGGCAATCTCGACTTTTTCTTCGGTGATATAGCCGCTCAGCCGGATCGTCTCCATGCGGTCCAGCAGCGGGCCCGGAATTGAATCAAGCGTATTGGCGGTGCACACGAACAGGCAGTGGCTCAGGTCGAGCCGCTGATCCAGGTAGTGATCCAGGAAGTCCTGGTTCTGTTCCGGGTCCAGCACTTCCAGCAACGCCGACGCCGGGTCGCCCTGGAAGGACTGCCCCAGCTTGTCGATCTCATCCAGCATGATCACCGGGTTGCTGGTGCCGGCGTCCTTGAGCGCCTGGGTCAGCTTGCCGGGCATGGCGCCGATGTAGGTGCGGCGGTGGCCTTTGATTTCCGATTCGTCGCGCAGCCCGCCCAGGCTGAGGCGGTAGAAACGCCGGCCGAGGGCTTCGCCGATGGATTTGCCGATACTGGTTTTGCCCACCCCGGGCGGGCCCACCAGCAGCAGGATCGAGCCCTTCACCTCGCCGCGCATGGCGCCCACGGCAAGGAACTCGACAATGCGGTCCTTCACATCGTTGAGGCCGCTGTGGTGTTCCTCCAGCACTTCGCGGGCGTGGCCCAGGTCGAGGTTGTCGTCGGAATACTGGCCCCAGGGCACGCTGGTCAGCCAGTCCAGATAATTGCGGGTGACCGCGTACTCCGGCGACCCGGATTCCAGCACGTTGAACTTGCGAAGCTCTTCCTCGAAGCGTTTCGCCACCGCCTCCGGCGGGTTGAGCGCCGCCAGCCGCTCGCGGAATTCGTCCGCGTCGGCGGTGCGGTCGTCTTTTTCCAGGCCCAGTTCGCGCTGGATCACCTTGAGCTGTTCCTTGAGGAAGAACTCACGTTGGTGCTTGCTGATCTTCTCGTTCACTTCCTCGCGGATCTGGTTCTGCAGGCGGGCCACTTCCACTTCTTTTTTCACCAGCGTCAGCACACGCTCCATGCGTGTTTTCAACGACACCGTTTCCAGAATGCCCTGCAGCTCATCACCGCTGGCACTGGTCAGCGAGGCGGCGAAATCGGTCAGCGGCGACGGATCACGGGGCGAGAAGTTCTGCAGATAATGCTTGAGCCCTTCGTTGTACAAAGGGTTCAAGGGCAGCAGTTCCTTGATGGTGTTGATGATCGCCATGCCGTAGGCACGCAAGCTGTCGTTTAGCTCGTCGCGGGAAGCGGGGTAGGTGACTTCGGCCATGAACGGCCGCTTGCGGCTCAAATAGCCGTCCACCCGGAAGCGGGCCAGGCCCTGGGCCACCACCTGAAGCTGCTCGTCCTCGTGGTTGACGGCGTGCACCTTGACCAGACAGCCGTACTCGGGGAAATCCTCCACGCTGACCTCGTCCGGGTCGCGGTCGCCGATGTACACCAGGCCAAGCGCGTGGTGCGGGGTCTGGCCGACGCGCTCCAGGGTGGCTTGCCATTGCGCCTGATCCAGCAGCAGCGGTTGCACCAGGCCGGGCATGAAAGGGCGGTCCCGGACCGGGATCAGATAGACTCTTTGCGGCAAATTTTGATCGGGAAGCGCCAACGCGCCTTGCGGCGTTCCCTCTTCAACCGTGGTCTGATTCTCTTCCTGACTCATGGGCTCGACTCGTTACAAAGCGGGATAACAACGTGTCTCTAAGGTGGCGCCAGTGAGCCGCTTTTCAATCCCGGTCGACGATCAACAGGTCGGCGCTGAGCGCGCGCGGCGTTTGCGTGCGCCGTTCCACCACCCGGGCGTTGAACCGGTCTTTGCAGCGTTCCGCCAGATCGTAGAACGGCGAACGCCCGGGATCGGCGATGATCACCCGGCCCACGCCCTGATCCAGGGCACGGCGGATCAGGTTGAACAGCACCGGCGTGAGTTCATCCCAAAAGCAGATGTCGGCACCGGTGATCAGGTCCACATCGGCGAGACGCTGCTTGGTGAGCCGTTCAAAACGGCAGCGCAGCGTCTCCACCTGGACCCGGTTAATGGCGGCGTGCAGTTCCAGATAGGGGAACACGTCCGCGTCCGCGTCCACGGCGGTGACCCGGCAACGAAAGCGTTTGGCGGCGAAGATCGCCAACGGCCCCCAGCCGCAGCCGATGTCCATCAAATGGCTGTCGGCGGTGAGCTGCAGTGGCCCTTTTTCGCGGGTCAGTTGATCCATGATCAGGAAACTGGAGTTCCACACTTTGTTACCGTGGATGGTGGGCACATGGTTGGCGCGTTTGAGCTTTCTGATTTCGCGGTGGCCGCTGCGCAGCAGCGTCAACCCGCGGGTCTGTACGGTATGGGCTTCGCCGCGTTGGATACGCGGGGACGGGCTCAAAGGGGCATCAAGGGGCATGGACGTTTTCCGGCGCCGACGTTGGAAGCGCAAACACTACGGCGGCGCGGCCGGCGGTTCAAGGCCGGCGCGCCGTCCGGGTATCAGCCGTCGATGTCTTTCCAGAACGCGCGGAACGCCTCGGCGCTTTCTTCCGGGGCTTCCGCCATCGGCACATGGCCGACGCCTTCCAGAATCACCGCGCGGCTGTTGGGCAACTCGCGCTGGAACACCTCGACGTTATCGACCCCCAGCAGAGCGTCTTCGCGGCCCCACAGAATCAGCGTCGGGGTTTTGATTTCCGGCAGCACACCGCGCCCCTGCAGGCGCATGGCCGGGTCCAGATTGATGTCTTGCCACACCTTTTCAGCGACGTCCGCGTTGGCGGCTTTTTCCTCGCCCATCAGGGTGATGGCGAAATCCGGGACGCCCACTGAGCGTTCGCTGGCCCAATCCAGGGTGGTGTGGAAATCCTCGGCGCTGCGCGGGATCAGCGGGTTGCTGTCGGACTGTTCCAGGATGTTGAGAAATTCCGGCGTTTGCAGGGTAATCCCGGCGGCATCCACCAACCCCAGGGAACGCAGCCGCGCCGGCTGTCGCCGTGCCATTTCGATGGCGATGGCGCCGCCCATGGAGTTACCCACCACATGCAGGTCGTCCACCTGTAAGGCATCGAGCAAACGGAACAGGCGTTCGGCCTGCTCACTGATGCCGTAATTCATCTCGGTGGTGCGCGGCTCGGTGGCGCCGTGGCCGGGCAGGTCGGGAATCACAAAGCGGTAATCGCCTTCCAGCTCGTTAGCGAAGCGCACCCAGTTGCGCGAATCGGCGCCGAAACCGTGAATCAGCAGCACCGCCGGGGCCTCCTCGGCGCCGCTGGATTGCAGAACCCGCCAGCGCAGGCCATCGTCGGTGGCGACGGTGTGCTCTTCAAGTCCCGCGCGCCATTTCTCGAAATCCATTCCCTGGTGGTAAATCCATCGCTGACTGCTTTCGCAGCCGGCCAGCAGTACCAGCGTCGCCGCCAGCATTAACAGTCGGATGGCCATTCCGTTTCCTCCGGGTTGTTATTGTTGCATTCAATACGGAAAGTCAGCTTAGTTGCTCGGTTTCCGTTTGACACGACCCTGAAGGTCAAATTTTGTAGCGGCCCGCTTTAGCGGGACTTCAGGTTCCAGATGCCGGCGCCGATGATCAGCAGCGTACCCAGCACCGTCGACAGCACCAGGGTTTCGCCCCAAAACAGCCAGCCGAGCAGGGCGGCCCACACCACCGCCGAATAGTTGTACACACCCACCTGGCCAGGGCGCGCCAACTGATACGCCGTGGTCATGGCGAACTGCCCGGCGATCGCCACGCTGCCGATCGCCAGCAGCCAGAGCATCTCGGTACCGGTGGGCATTTGCTGCACACGTAACAGCAGCAGGGCGGAAAGCAGCGTGGCGAACAGGGAAAAGTAGAACACCACCCGGTGCGGGGGTTCGCTGGCCGCCATGCGCCGGATGCTCACCTTGGCCACGCTCATGATGGCGGCGCCGGCCAGCGCCACCAGCATCACCGGGTTCACCACGCCTTCATCGGCACGCAGTATCACGCCGACACCGACGAAACCCAGCAGGATCGCCGCCCAGGTGTGCCCGCTGATGCGATCCTTGAGCCACAGCCAGGCCACCAGCGGCAGAAAGAAGGGCACCGTCATCTTCACCAGTACCGCCTCCGCCAGGGGAATATGGGCAATGGTGAAAAAGAAGCAGAACATCGCCGTGACACCGGTGAAGCCGCGAATAAAGTGCAGACGCAGGTGGCTGGTGCGCAAATCGCGGATGCCGCCGCTGGCCACCAGCACCGGCAACAGCACCGCCAGCCCGATCAGATTACGGCCGAAGACGATCATTTCCACCGGCAGAGTATCCGCCAAATGCTTAATCATCGCCGCCATTACCGCCAGCAGACCTTCGCCGAGGACCAGCAGAAGGGCGCCTTTAAAGGGCTGGTCCGGCGTCACGTTCGGGTACCACAACGGGCGCGGTAGCGGGTAACGTTGATCATCGCCATGGGAGCGTCATCATAGAGGGCGTCCAACGCCGTGGGTGGGGCGGGCATTCTAACGTCGGCGCCTCGCCCTGGCCATTTTTCAGGGGAGGGCACATGCGCTGCTTCATCGGCATTCCAGTTCCGCCGGCGCTGGCGGCGACACTCGCCGCCACCCCGTTCTCGCTGCCGGCGCGACCGGTGCCGGAGAACAATCTGCATCTGACGTTAGCGTTTCTCGGCGAGCGGTCGCGATCGCAACTGGAGCCGTTGCTGCCGGCGCTTGAGAGCGTGCTGACGCGGTTGCCGGCCTTCACCGTCACGCTCACCACCTTGGACGCTTTCCCCGAACCCGGCGCGCGCATCTGGGCCGCCCACGCGCGCCGGGAACCCGCGCTGCTGGCCTTGCACGGTACGATCTGGCACCTGCTCACCCAAGCCGGCCTCGACGCTGAGTCGCGGCCTTTTCTACCCCATGTGACCCTGGCACGTGGCGCCGCCCCGTTGCGGGCCGAGGCCCGGCCGGGGCCCTGGGTGCTGCCCGTGGACTCGGTAATGCTCTACGAAAGCCCGCCGGACGGTCACTACCAAGTGCTGAAAGAATGGCCGCTCGCAACGTCAAGCTGTAGGTCGGGTTAGGCCAAAGGCCGTAACCCGACACCCCTTGGGTGTGCGACGCCCACCGTGTCGGACTGACCGTGTCGGACTGACCGTGTCGGACTGACCGTGTCGGATTACGCCTTCGGCTAATCCGACCTACGCGGCGTTGTAGGTCGGGTTAGCGGAGCGTAACCCGACATTGGCGATAAAGCGTGATGAACCATAAAAAAGCCCGGCGCGAAGGCCGGGCTTTTCGGGGGTCGGTGATCGCGGGCGATCAACCTTCCTTGAGGGCGGTCGTGATATCCACCACCGCACCCTTGCCGTCGCCGAACAACATCAGGGTGTTGTCCATCGCGAACAGCGGGTTGGGCAGGCCGGCGAAACCGGGGCTCAGCGAACGCTTCACCACCACCACGGT
>DASUNW010000140.1:0-4808 GCA_036276955.1 Alcanivorax sp.
CGAAATCGCCTGGTCGGTGAGACTCAGGGCGTCGCGCATGGAGCCCTGGGCCGCCCGCCCCAGAGACAGCAGCGCCGGCTCCTCGAAGCGGATCATTTCCCGCTCCAGCAGGGCTTTCAGGTGGCCGGCGATCTGCTCGGCAGGCAGCGCTTTCAAACTGAACTGCAGGCAACGGGACAGCACCGTCACCGGCAGACGCTGGGGATCGGTGGTGGCGAGCAGGAACTTAACGTGCGGCGGCGGCTCTTCCAGGGTCTTGAGCAGCGCATTGAAGGAATGCGCGGACAGCATGTGCACCTCATCGATCAGGTACACCTTGTAGCGGCCCCGGGTGGGCGCGTACTGCACGTTCTCGAGCAGCTCGCGGGTGTCTTCCACCTTGGTGCGGCTGGCGGCGTCCACCTCGATCAGATCCACGAAGCGGCCTTCGCCGATCTCCTCGCAGGTCGGGCAGACACCGCAGGGGCGGCTGCTGACGCCCTCTTCGCAGTTCAGACAGCGGGACAGGATACGCGCGATGGTGGTCTTGCCGACCCCGCGGGTGCCGGTGAACAAATAGGCGTGGTGCAGGCGGTCCTGATCCAGCGCGTGCGTCAGCGCCCGGGACACATGCTCCTGGCCCACCAGCTCGTCAAAGGTGCGCGGTCGATATTTGCGGGCGAGAACCTGGTAACTCATCGCTCTCCAGCCAAAGGGCTATCCGGGGCTTCGGGGGAAAGCCGTATGCTAGCGAATCTGACCGGTTTAAGACAGCGGGAGGGGCATCACGGGGGAAGAAATTGGAGGCCTTCCCGCCAGCCGCACCCCGGCACACGAGTCCACTGCTACCGTTGCTCCCTTCCGGGCCTGGCGGAGTTCACAGTTTGTCGTTGCGGGGGGACCAGCAGGTCGGCCATAACGCGCTTTTCAGCGAGCGCGCATTGTGGCCAAAGGCCGGATTCTTTGCAAGCGCGGCTCAGTCGAACGGGCTGAAAGAATCCTCGCGGCCCACTTCCCGGGCCTCGCCGTGGCTGTCCTTCATCACCCGCACGATGCGCCCGGCCTGGGCGTCGTCGTCGGCGTCCACCATCACCAGATACTGGCCCTTCTCCACCTCACGCCAATAGGGCCGCAGGTGGTGGTTACGCGAGGAAATGCCAAAGATGCCGCCCATCCAGGCGCCGAAACACAGGCCGAACAAGGTGGTGATTGGCACCACGCTCACCGACAACTGCCAGCCCCAGGGGTCCATGCCGGCCAGCATAAAGCCCAGCACAATGCCGCTGATGGCGCCGATCAGCGCGCCGAGGAAGCCGGTGTGCATGATCTCGGTGTCTTCCCAGACGGTGGTGCCGTGCACCTTGGCCGCCTCCAGCGGCCCCGGATCGCGCCCCAGCACATGCAGGCGCCCGGCGCTGATGCCGGCGCGGTCCAGATCCCGGGAAATGTGCTGAACGCTGTCGATCGACGCGGTCAGATAATAGAACCGTTTCATGATGCTTCTCCCTGTCACCTTGGCCGGCCCGGTACCGCCCCCTCCGAGCCGTTACCCTCGATTGTGCTACCGGCACGCCGATGGGCGCAGTGAAGAAGCTAGATCGCTTTGCTATATACGCGCAGCGCTAATATCGAAGCGGGATAAACGAAAAAGGGCCGGCGTTTGCCGGCCCTCTTAATGCTGCCTGTCTAACGTTACCCGTCGATGGGCACCTGGCGGGGCTTGTGCGCCTCCGGGACCACCCGGGACAGGTGCACGATCAGCAGGCCGTCTTCCATGGACGCGCCTTCCACCTGGACGTGGTCAGCGAGCCGGAAGCTGCGTTCGAAGCCGCGGCGGGCAATGCCCCGGTGCAACCAGGTGCGCTGCTCGTTGTCTTCCTCCGCCGGCTTACCGCTGATCCGCAGCAGGTTCTCCTGCACGGTGATGTCCAGGTCGGCGCGTTTGAAGCCGGCCACCGCCATTACCACCCGGTAGGTGCCGTCGCTTTCGCGAATAATATCGTAGGGCGGGTACCCGTTGGACTGGTCCGAACGCAACGCCGTTTCCAGCCAGTCATCGAACCGGTCGAACCCCACGCTGTGTCGGAAAAGGGGTGCCAAAGTATTCATCACGTTACCTCCATAGCATCGTAAGCGGTCCCCGCAGGCGACCGCGCAAACAATCTTCAAGTAGGTGTGACAACTTCAGCCGGCTGCTCGTCACGGTGAAATAAATAGGGCCACCGAAACGGATTTCAAGGCTTTTAAAAAGGGATTAACGGGGCGGATCGGGGCGGTCGGCGGTGCTGTTGTTGCAGCGGAACCAGCCGGCCACGGAGACCCGCTGGCGGCGCGCCTCCAGCACTTCATGGGGGATCTGGTCACTGAGGAAACAGACCAGGGTGCCGGCACGGGGCTCCACCTCGGTGGCCGGGTGAATGGCGTCGGAATCGGCCCAGATGCGAAGGCGGCCACCCTCTTCACTGCGCCACTGATCGTTCAGGTAGACCACCACGGACAGCACCCGGCCGTTGTTGCCGTTGAACGCATCCAGATGGCGACGGTAAAACGCGCCGGGGTCGTACACCGCGAAATGGGATTCGAGATCGAACAGGCCCATGAATAACTGCCGGTTCACCGCCAGCCGCAATTGCTCCAACTCGGCCAGCAGGCGGCATTGGGCCAGGGTGCCGCCGTCCAGCCACAGGGTGCGGTCGCGGCGCACGCGGGCATTATGCTGGTGCTCGCCGCGCCGGCCGATGCCCGCGCTCTGAAATTCACCGCGCCGGTCACGCAGTTGTGCCTCGCGGCGCAGGGCACGAACCAGATGGGCGGGAAAGTAGTTGGGTGCCACGGCGTACTGCCGGGCCACCAGATCATTGATCAACCGTTGGCAGCGGGGGCTGCCGCCGTCGAACAGATCAGCGCGATTTTCCAGGGTGGCTTCCTCGGGAGGCGGGTGCCGTACTAGTGCAACGAACCCGGCTCGGCGGGCGGGGCATCGTCGTCGGGCCAGAACAACCAGTCGGCCTGCTGGGAATCTTCCAGCAGTTGCACGGTGGCGTCCAGCGTCGCCTGCACGAAATAGAGAAACTGCTCGAAAGTAACGCCCCGACGGCCCAACAACAGGTCGCAGGCGACCAGGCGCGGCATGGAATCGTCGTTCACGTCCAGGAACAGCTTCAGCGAAGGGTAATCCATATTCAGGCGGGTGAGGTCCGCCTGCACCGTGAACAGCGCCGCCGGCCGGACTTCCAGCTCGGTGGAGAACAAGACCCCGTCTTCTTCCACGAACAGACGCGCGTCCACCACCCCTTCCCGGCCCTGCAGCTCGGAAAGATGCAGGCCATGGCACTGGTCGCAGATATAGTGTTGGATATTGGCCTGTTCCAGCCAGCGCGTGACTTGCTCCGCATCCGGCGTGACCACCGTCAGCATCGG
Organism: Alcanivorax sp.; assembly: GCA_036276955.1. GTDB lineage: Bacteria > Pseudomonadota > Gammaproteobacteria > Pseudomonadales > Alcanivoracaceae > Alloalcanivorax. The sequence goes on from DASUNW010000140.1 coordinate 3,400, forward strand.
CTTACTCCTCTGTTCAGGGGGCGCATCATCCGGCATTCGTCACCTAAAGGAAAGAGGCCGCCTCGGAAAATCGGCCCACTTGCGCCCCCGGGCACGACGGTGGTTATGATTCAGCAAACCCCCGGCACAGAGAGAGACAATGACAACAACCTATGTGGCCTTCCGCTCCAGCGACGATCTGCACCGGACCACCGACGGCTTTATCCAGCGCATGCGCGACGGCGCCAGCAAACCCGAACCCAAGGTGGTGGAAAAGATCATGACCACCTTCATCGACGAAGCGCTGGACGCCTTCTTCCTGCAACCGGCCGCCATGTCCGGTCTCGGCGGCACCCAGAAGCGCCTGGTGCAGGTCGCCTCGGACACCATTTCCAAGGCCACTGGCCTGGTGATCGGCCGTAGCGCCCGCAAGATGGACCTGGAACAAAACAAGGCCGCCGCCGAGTACATGGACGAGATCCGCTTCCCCGGCCCGGAGCGCGCCTACTGGTACGTGGCGTTCCCGATCAGCGACTCGCTCGCCGCCCAGGGGCGCGGCCTCGCCGACATGGCCGAGGACGGCACCACCAACGCCGCCGCCCGTGACGAAATGGTCGCCTATCTGCGCGGTGTCACCGACGAAGCGCTCAAGTGGTATTTCAACAAGCCCATCGCGCTGCTCGGCTTCGGCCCGATTCTGCGCAAGGTCGCCGACGTCGGCGTCGACACCACCCGCCGGGCCAGCTACGGCGTGATCAATAAAGTGATCCCCAATCTCGACGACGAGCAGTTCCTGCAGTCCGCCGTGTACTATCGTTCCATGCAAGTCACCCGCTAGGCCAACGGCCGCGCCGGCGCCGTTCGGCGGCGCCCGGGCTTCATTCCGCTTCGAAAATAAAACGATTTGATAACAAACACTTACGCTCGTACCGGGAGCGGAAGGAACGTCACTAAGTTTTTACAAAAGTGCTTATACAACGGATTGCGCAGCGCGCAAGCGGCTCTCTACTATCCCCCTAGTACCACGAATAACGAACCGAGGAGTCAGCCGTGTCACTGCGCCACGCTATTCTTGTCCTACTGCAAGACCAAGAAGCCAGCGGCTATGACCTCGCCAGGGAATTCGCCAATAGCATTGGCCTGGTGTGGAATGCCACCCACCAGCAGATTTACCTGGAACTGGGGAAGCTTAACGAGCAACACATGGTCAGTTTTCGCCATGTGCCGCAGGAGGGGAAGCCGGACAAAAAACTCTACAGCATCACCGAAGACGGCCGGCAGGAGCTCATCCGCTGGCTAAAGAAGCCCGCCGGGCCCGCCCGTATCCGCGACGCCTTCATGGTCAAAGTCGCGGGTGGACAACTGGCGGACCCGGACGCCCTACTGGGGGAACTGGAACAACTGTCCAAACAACGACGGGAACGCCTCGC
>DASUNW010000141.1:0-4967 GCA_036276955.1 Alcanivorax sp.
GGAAACCCTGCGGGCCCTCGAGGAGGCGCTGCTGGCCTTCCCCGGCTGCGCCATCGTGATTTCCCACGACCGCTGGTTCCTGGACCGGGTGGCCACGCACATCCTGGCGTTCGAAGGCGACGCCCAGGTGGAGTGGTTCGAGGGCTCCTACACCGAGTTCGAGGAGTACCGCCGCAAGCAGCTCGGTGACGAGGCCCTGCAGCCCAAGCGCATGAAGTACAAGCGCATCGAGGTCTAACCAAGAGCGGCGGAAAGCCCATGGCGAATGCGGATCTGGAAACCCCCGAGTTCATCGAACGCCTGCGGGCGGGCGATCGGACCGCGTTCGCCCTGGTGGTCAAACACTACCACCCGCGCCTGCTGGGCGCCGCGCGCACCCTGCTGCAGCCGGCGGACGCGGAAGAGGCGGTCCAGGAGGCCTGGGTTGCCGCCTACCGTGCCCTGCCCCAATTCGAGGGCCGCAGTGCCCTGCTCACCTGGCTGACCCGCATCGTGATCAATCAGGCGCGCATGCAGCTGCGCAAGAGTGGCCGGGAAGTCCGGTTCGACCCCACCGAAGAAGGCGGCGCCGACGCCCTGGCGGAGCGTATCCAACGGGACGCCTCGCACTGACCTTCAGGCGATCGCCGTAGCTTGGCCCCGCTTATTCTTTCACGGTCCGTGAATGTCTTCACGACGATACTGGCCGTAAACTGATTACCAGCCAGACGTAACAAAACGGTCGCCCCGCACCTAACCGCTATTCACGCCGGCCGCCAGGAGGTTTCACCATGCGCGATGAAGTTCAGGACTATTACGGTAAACAGCTCAGTGGCAGCGACGACCTGCAGACCAACGCCTGCTGCGACCAGGCGCCGCCGGAGCACCTGAAGCCGTTGCTGGCGCGCCTGCATGACGAGGTGGTGAGCCGCTATTACGGCTGTGGCCTGGTGGCGCCGGCGGCCCTGAAAGGCATGCGCATTCTGGACCTGGGCTGCGGTTCCGGGCGGGATGTGTACGTGCTGTCGGCGCTGGTAGGCGACAGCGGCGAAGTGGTCGGCGTGGACATGACCGACGAGCAGCTGGCGGTGGCCAAGCGGCATCAGGACTACCATCGCCGGGAGTTCGGCCACACGCGCAGCAATGTGCGTTTCCTGAAGGGCTATATCGAAGAGCTGGACCAGCTTGATTTGCAGGACGGCTACTTCGACATCGTGGTCTCCAACTGCGTGATCAACCTGAGCACCGATAAGGCCAAGGTAATCCGTGATGTGAAACGCCTGCTCAAGCCCGGCGGCGAGTTCTACTTCTCCGACGTGTACGCCGACCGGCGGGTGCCGGCGGCGCTGACCGCCGACCCGGTGCTCTACGGGGAATGCCTGTCCGGGGCGCTGTACTGGAACGACTTCCTCAACCTGGCCAAGGGATGCGGGTTCGGCGATCCCCGTTTGCTGGAGTCGCGCCGGCTGACCATCGAGAACCCGGCCATCGAGGCGAAGTTGGGTAACATCCGCTTCTACTCGGCCACTTACCGGCTGTTCAACATTGATGCGCTGGAGCCGGCCTGCGAGGACTACGGGCAGGCGGTGATTTATAAAGGCACGGTGGAGAATCATCCCCATGCGTTCGTGCTGGACGATCATCATGTGATCGAGGCCGGCAAGGTGTTTCCGGTGTGTGGGAATACCTGGTTGATGTTGGCGGAGAGCCGGTTCGCGGACCATTTCGATTTTATTGGTAACTTCGATTCGCACTTTGGGATTTTTGAGGGGTGTGGGTTGAGTGTGCCCTTTGAGGATGGGGGCGCATCGTCGGAGGTCGGTGGTAGCTGTTGCTAGGCCTTTTCTCCAGCCGGGGCCGCGGTGTGTGTTGGTGACGTCCAGAACACGCCGTGAACCCGTCCCTGGGGGCTCGATTCGCGCATCCCTGCGCTCATACGGTTCTGGACGTCACCAACACACACCGCGCCGGAGTCGGCCGAAAGGTTCCGGGTAAGCAGCCGCCGCATACGCAAGGAAGGATTTGATGAACGTTAAGAAGCTGGCTCTGTTGATTTTGATCGCGGCGCTGTTGGCGTCTTATTTTGTGTTTGATCTGGGGCAGTATTTGAGCCTGGATTATTTGAAAGAGCAGCGTGGTGCGTTTCAGACGCTGGCGGCGGAGCGGCCGGTGTGGGTGCTGGGCGGTTTCTTTTTGCTGTATGTGGCGGTGACGGCGTTGAGTTTGCCGGGGGCGGCGATCATGACGCTGGCGGCGGGGGCGCTATTCGGGTTTTGGGTGGCGTTGGTGCTGGTGTCGTTTGCGTCGAGCGTGGGCGCGACGTTGGCGTTTCTGGCGTCGCGGTTTTTTTTCAAGGATACGGTGCAGAGCCGCTTCGGTGGGCGGCTGAAGAAGATCAATGCGGGCGTGGCGAAAGACGGCGCCTTTTATCTATTCACGTTGCGTTTGATTCCGGCGTTTCCGTTTTTTGTGATCAATCTGGTGATGGGTCTGACGCCGCTGAAGACCTGGACGTTTTATTGGGTCAGCCAGGTGGGCATGCTGGCGGGGACGGCGGTGTATGTAAACGCCGGCACCCAGTTGGGTGAACTGGACAGCTTGTCCGGGCTATTGTCGGTGGACCTGATCGGCGCTTTCGTGTTGCTGGGCTTGTTCCCCTGGCTGGCGAGGGCGGTGATGGCGTTTCTGCAGGCGCGCAAGGTGTACCGGGGCTATAAAAAGCCGAAGCACTTCGACCGCAATCTGGTGGTGATCGGCGCCGGTTCCGCCGGGCTGGTGAGCGCCTATATCGCCGCCACGGTGAAAGCCAGTGTGACGCTGATCGAAAAGGGCGAGATGGGTGGCGACTGCCTGAACACCGGCTGCGTGCCGTCGAAAGCGCTGATCAAGAGCGCGCGGCTAGCGCATCTGGAGCGCAAGCCGGAACGCTACGGCTTCACCAGCATCACGCCGCGGTTCGATTTCGCCGACATCATGGCGCGCATCCATAACGTGATCGGCAAGATCGAGCCCCATGATTCGGTGGAGCGCTACACGGAGCTGGGCGTGGATTGCGTGCAGGGCAGCGCGCGCATTACCTCGCCCTGGGAAGTCACCGTGGACACCGCCGAGGGCGAGCGCACCCTCACCACCCGAAATATTATTATCGCCTCCGGCGCGCGGCCGTTCGTGCCGCCGATTCCGGGCATCGACGACATCGACATTCTTACTTCCGAAAACCTGTGGACCCTGACGGAACAGCCGCGCCGGCTGATCGTGCTGGGCGGCGGGCCAATCGGCTGTGAGCTGGCGCAAAGCTTCGCGCGCCTGGGCAGCGAGGTGACCCAGGTGGAGATGCTGCCGCGTCTGATGCCGCGCGAGGACGAGGACGCCGCCGCGCTGGTCACCTCGTCCCTGCGCGACAGTGGCGTCACCGTGCTCACCGGCCACAAGGCCGCGCGTTTCGCGGTGGAGGACGGCGAGAAGGTGCTTTACGTCGAAGCGGACGACGGCGAGAAACGGCTGCCGTTCGACGCGGTGCTGGTGGCGGTGGGACGCCGCGCCAACACCGACGGCCTGGGCCTGGAGGCCATGAACATCGCCACCGAAAAGAACGGCACCGTGGCGGTGGACGGCTTTCTGCGTACCCGCTTCCCGAACATCTTCGCCTGCGGCGACGTGGCCGGCCCCTACCAGTTCACCCATGTGGCCGCCCATCAAGCCTGGTACGCCGCGGTGAACGCCCTGTTCGGCCGCTTCAAGAAGTTCCAGGTGGACTACCGGGTGATCCCCTGGGCCACCTTCACCGACCCGGAAGTGGCGCGGGTGGGCCTGAGCGAGGACGAAGCCCGCGAGCAAGGCATCGACGTGGAGGTGACCCGCTACGGCATCGACGACCTGGACCGGGCCATCGCCGACAGCGCCGACCACGGTTTCGTGAAGGTGCTGACCCCGCCGGGCAAGGACACCATCCTGGGCGTCACCATTGTCGGTGAGTCCGCCTCGGACCTGATCAGCGAGTACGTGCTTGCCATGAAGCACGGCCTGGGCCTGAACAAGATCCTCGGCACCATCCATATTTACCCGACCCTGGCGGAGGCCAATAAATTCGCCGCCGGCGAATGGAAGAAAGCGCACAAACCGGAGCGTGTGCTGCGCTGGGTGGCACGCTTCCACGCCTGGCAACGCTGAAACGACTACGGAGTTAACTCGATGCTGAACAAGACGTTACGCGCCGCCTTGGCCGGTCTGCTGGTGGTCAGCCTCGGTGGGCTGGCCGCCCCGGCCTTGGCGTTCGACCATCAGCAATGGGACCGCCTGCTGGACAAGCATGTGAGCTGGCGACGGGACGGCGTGGCCAGCGCCGTGGACTATGACGGCATGGCAGATGACGCGGCGGGCCTGAACCAATACCTGCAACGTCTTAGTGACGTGGACATGGAAACCTTTGACGATTTCAGCGACGACCAGAAGCTGGCGTTTTTGATCAACGCCTATAACGCCTTCACCGTGAAGCTGATCCTCAAGCAGGAAAGTCGGCCGGATTCCATTCGCGATATCGGTTCGATTTTTTCCGGTCCCTGGAGCCAGCGCTTCTTCACCCTGCTCGGCAAGGAACGCACCCTGGATGAGCTGGAACACCAGATGATCCGGGGCAACCCGGCGCTGATGGACCCGCGCATCCATTTCGCGGTGAACTGCGCCTCGGTGGGCTGCCCGGCCCTGCGCCCGGAAGCCTACACCGGCGAGAAACTGGACGCGCAACTGGCCGACAGCACACGCCGTTTTCTTTCCGACCGGCGCCGTAACCGCTACGACGCGGACAGCGAGGTTCTGAGAGTATCGTCGATTTTCGACTGGTACGAAGAGGACTTCGAGGACAGCGCCGGCAGCCTTGGCGACTACCTGCTCCAATACGCCGACATCCTGGCGCTGCCGCCGCGGACCCGCCGCGGTCTCGAAGCCGGCGACTTACCGATCCGCTTTCTGGATTACGACTGGTCTCTGAA
>DASUNW010000142.1:0-9405 GCA_036276955.1 Alcanivorax sp.
TCCCCGCAAGGGCCCGCCGCCGGCAGCGACGACGGCATGGTCACCGTCGCGGTGGTGGGCGCCCACCTCACCGGCATGCCGCTCAACCACCAGCTCACCGACCGGGGCGCGGTGCTGCTGGAAAGCACCCGCACCGCGCCCTGCTACCGGCTCTACGCCCTGGCCAACACCACGCCACCCAAGCCCGGCCTGATCAAGAGCGCCGACGGCGCCGCCATCGACATCGAACTGTGGAAGCTGCCGGTCAGCGAATTCGGCGGCTTGGTGGCGCTGATCCCGGCACCGCTGGGCATCGGCACGCTGGAAACCGAGGACGGCCGCCAGGTAAAGGGCTTCATCTGCGAAGGCTGGGCCATCGACGACGCCACCGACATAACCGCCCTTGGGGGGTGGAGGCACTCCATAAGAGGTTTGAGCCATGCTTAGTAAAAATGGGCTTGAAAAGGTACTGATCGCCAACCGGGGGGAGATCGCGGTACGCATCTGCCGCACCCTCAAACAGATGGGCATCGCCTCGGTGGCGGTGTACTCCGACGCGGACCGTAACAGCCAGCACGTCAGCGCCGCCGACGAAGCGGTGGCGCTGGGCGGCCAGACCGCCGCCGAGAGTTACCTGCGCGGCGAGCTGATCCTGCAGGCTGCCAGGGACACCGGCGCCCAGGGCATCATCCCCGGCTACGGCTTTTTGTCGGAGAACGCGGACTTCGCCGAAGCCTGCGCCGACGCCGGCATTCAGTTTATCGGCCCGACCCCGGACCAGCTGCGCCGCTTCGGCCTCAAGCACGAAGCGCGCGCCCTGGCGGAAGCCGCCGGCGTGCCGCTGGCGCCGGGCACCGGTCTGCTGCAAAGCCTGGACGAAGCAAAAAGCGCCGCCGCCGAGATCGGTTACCCGATCATGCTGAAAAGCACCGCCGGCGGCGGCGGCATCGGCCTGAGCCGCTGCGACAACGAACAGCAACTGGTGGACGCCTTTGAATCGGTGAAGCGCATGGGGGAAAACTTTTTCTCCGACAGCGGCGTCTTCATCGAACGCTTCGTGGCCCGCGCCCGCCACGTGGAAGTGCAGATCTTCGGCGACGGCCACGGCAAGGTGCTGGCCCTGGGCGAGCGCGAATGCTCCCTGCAGCGCCGCAACCAGAAAGTGGTGGAGGAAACCCCGGCCCCCAACCTGCCCCAGGCCACCCGGGAAAAACTGCACGCCAGCGCCGTGCGCCTGGGCGAGTCGGTGAACTACCAGTCCGCTGGCACGGTGGAATACATCTACGACGACGAGCGCGACGAATTCTATTTCCTGGAAGTGAACACCCGCCTGCAGGTGGAGCACGGCGTCACCGAGGCGGTGTTCGGCGTCGACCTGGTGGCCTGGATGGTGATGCTGGCCGGCGGCGAGCAACCGCCGCTGGACGCCGACTACCAGAGCCGTGGCCACGCCATGGAAGTGCGCATCTACGCCGAGGACGCGCTCAAGGATTTCCAGCCCAGCCCCGGCGAGCTCACCGAGGTGTCGTTCCCGGACGACATCCGCCTGGACGGCTGGGTGGATACCGGCACCCAGGTCAGTCCGCACTACGACCCGATGCTCGCCAAGGTGATCGTGCACGGCGACGACCGCCCGGCGGCGCTGAAGGAAATGCAGGACGCCCTGGCCGCCACGCGCCTGTCCGGCATCGCCACCAATCTGGATTACCTGCGCCGCATTCTGATCGACCCCAAGGTGGTGGACGGTAAGGTCTCCACCCGCTATCTGGAAAGCTTTCAATACACCCCCACCGCCTTCGAAGTGGTCGAGCCGGGCACCTACACCACGGTGCAGGACTATCCCGGCCGCGCCGGCTACTGGGACATCGGCGTGCCGCCGTCCGGGCCCATGGACGACTACGCGTTCCGGCTCGGCAACCGCATCGTCGGCAACCACGCCAGCGCCGCCGGCCTGGAAACCACGCTGGTGGGCCCGTCACTGAAATTCCACAGCGACACCCTGGTGGCGCTCACCGGCGCCGCCTGCGAGGCCGCCCTGGACGGCAAGCCGGTTGCCCTGTGGCAGCCGGTGCCGGTGAAAGCCGGCCAGACACTCACCACCGGCAAGGCGTCCAGCGGCTGTCGCACCTATATCGCGGTGCGCAACGGAATCGATGTGCCCGATTACCTTGGCAGCAAATCCACCTTCGTGCTCGGCCAGTTCGGCGGTCACGGCGGCCGCACGCTACGCAAGGGCGACGTGCTGTCGATTTGCCAGCCGCAGTTCGCCGGCTGCCCCACCCCGGCGCCGGAATACCCGCCGGCCCCGGCCCCTGAAGCGATGATTCCGGACTACCCGCAACAGTGGGAAATCAAAGTGCTGTACGGCCCCCACGGGGCGCCGGACTTCTTCACCGAAGAGGCCATCGAACAGTTCTTTCAAGCGGACTGGCAGGTGCACTACAACTCCAACCGCCTGGGCATCCGTCTGGTGGGCCCCAAGCCGAGCTGGGCGCGCACCGACGGCGGCGAGGCCGGGCTGCACCCGTCCAACCTGCACGACAACGAATACGCCATCGGCTCGATCAACTTCACCGGCGACTTCCCGGTGATCCTCACCAAGGACGGCCCCAGCCTGGGCGGCTTCGTTTGCCCGGTGACCATCGCCAAAGCGGAGCTGTGGAAGGTGGGCCAGCTTAAGCCCGGCGACAGCATCCGCTTCACGCCGGTGGCGTTCGCCGAAGCCCTGGCGCTGGAACAGGCCCAGGACGCCGCCGTGGAGAAACTGGCCCCGGTGCCGGTGGTGTCTCCCGACCTGCATGATGGCTTACTTAAAAAGAGCGACCCCGCCTTCACCTCCGCCACCATGGTCGCCGAGCAGGACGCGGACGGCCATGTGCCGCGCATCACCTACCGCCAGGCCGGCGATAAATACATCCTTATTGAATACGGCGACAACGTGCTCGATCTGGCCCTGCGGCTGCGCGTGCACGCGCTGATGGAAAACCTTAAAGCCGAGCCGGTGCCCGGCATCCTGGAACTGTCCCCCGGCGTGCGCAGCCTGCAGGTGCACTACGACTCGCGCCTGCTGGATCAGGCCAGCCTGGTGAAGGCCTTGCTGGAGCGGGAGAAAGCGATCGGCTCGGTGGACGACATGGAGGTGCGCTCGCGGGTGCTGCACCTGCCGCTGGCGTTCGAGGACAGCGCCACCCTGGACGCGGTACGGCGCTACCAGGAGACCATCCGTTCGGACGCCCCCTGGCTGCCCAACAACGTGGAGTTCATCCGCCGCATTAACGGCCTGGACAGCACCGAACAGGTTAAGGACATCGTCTTCAAGGCCAGCTACATGGTGCTGGGCCTGGGCGACGTCTACCTGGGCGCGCCCTGCGCCGTGCCGGTGGACCCGCGCCACCGGCTGATGACCTCCAAATACAACCCGGCACGCACCTACACCGCCGAGGGCACGGTGGGCATCGGCGGCGTCTATATGTGCATCTACGGCATGGACTCGCCGGGCGGCTATCAGCTGATCGGCCGCACCCTGCCGATCTGGAACAAGCACCTGAAAAACCGCCAGTTCCAGCCCGGCGAGCCCTGGCTGCTGCGCTTCTTCGACCAGGTGCGCTACTACCCGGTCAGCGAAGCGGAACTGGCGGACATGCGCGCCGCCTTCCGAGAAGGCCGCCTGGAAGTGGAGATCACCGAGGAGACCTTCAACCTCGCGGAGCACCGCCGCTTCCTGGAAAGCATCGAGCCGGAAATGGTCGCATTCCGCGAGCACCAGCAGGCCGCCTACCGGGAAGAGGTGACCCGCTGGCAGAACGAAGACGAACAGATCGAATCCGCGTTGATGGGCAGCAGCGCCGACATCGGCAAGGTGGACGGCCACCTGGTCAGCGCGGAAATCAGCGGCAATGTCTGGAGGCTGCTGGTGGAAGAAGGCGCCAGCGTAACGGCCGGCCAGACCCTGGTGATCGTGGAAGCCATGAAGATGGAATTCGAGATCATCGCCAGCGTCGCCGGCACCGTCACCGGGCTGCACTGCCAGCCCGGCACCGTGATCAACGCCGGCGACCCGGTGGTGGTGATCGACACAGAGAGCGCGGCATGAGGCGGGACCACCGATAACCACTTCCAGTGAGACCTGACCATTTACGCAACGGGAACGAGAAAGGGGAACACCATGAAGACCAAAAAAATCAGTCTTAAACGTCTGGCCCAGGCAGGCATCACCGCCGGCGCCATCTCCTGCAGCGGCCTGGTGATGGCCGCCGACACCATCAAGGTGGGTGTGCTGCACTCCCTGTCCGGCACCATGGCGATCAGTGAATCGACACTGAAAGACACGGTGCTGATGATGATCGAAAAGCAGAACGAAAAAGGCGGCGTCATGGGCAAAAAGCTGGAGCCGGTGGTGGTGGATCCGGCCTCCGACTGGCCGCTGTTCGCGGAAAAGGCCCGCCAGTTGCTCACCCAGGACAACGTGGACGTGATCTTTGGCTGCTGGACCTCTGTATCACGTAAATCCGTGCTGCCGGTGGTGGAAGAACTCAACGGCCTGCTGTTCTACCCGGTGCAGTATGAGGGCGAGGAATCCTCCAGAAACGTCTTCTACACCGGCGCCGCCCCCAACCAGCAGGCGATCCCGGCGGTGGACTACCTGCTTGACGATCTCGGCGTGGAACGCTTCGTGCTGGCCGGCACCGACTATGTCTACCCGCGCACCACCAACAAGATCCTCGAGGCCTACCTGCAGTCCAAGGGCATCGCCAAAGACGACATCATGATCAACTACACCCCGTTCGGTCACTCGGACTGGCAATCGATCGTGTCGCGCATCAAGGAATTCGGCAACGAAGGCAAGAAAACCGCGGTGGTTTCCACCATCAACGGCGACGCCAATGTGCCGTTCTACAAAGAGCTCGCCAACCAGGGCGTGGACGCCACCGACATTCCGGTAATGGCGTTTTCCGTGGGCGAGCAGGAGCTGTCCGGCATCAACACCGCGCCGCTGGTCGGCCACCTGGCCGCTTGGAACTACTTCCAGAGCGTCTACACGCCGGAGAACAACCAGTTTATCGAGCAGTGGCACGACTATATCGGCAGCGATGACCGCGTCACCAACGACCCCATGGAAGCCACCTATATCGGCTTCAATATGTGGGTAAAAGCGGTGGAAAAAGCCAAGTCCACCGACACCGACGCGGTGGCCAAGGCGATGATCGGCATCGAAACTCCCAACCTCACCGGCGGCACCGCGGTGATGAACAAGAACCACCACCTCTCCAAGCCGGTGCTGATCGGCGAAATCCAGGACAACGGCCAGTTCGCCGTGGTCTCGCAGACCGACGGCGTGGTGCCCGGCGACGCCTGGTCCGACTACCTGCCCGACTCCAAGAATCTGATCGCCGACTGGACCGACCCGGTCAACTGCGGCAACTACAACACCAAAACCAAGACCTGCGGCGGCCAGACCGCCCAGACCGCCAAGTAAGCAGCAGCGGGTCACGCCCGCCGCGCGGGCCGGCTCGCCGGCCCGCCTTTTCTCCGCGAAGGCCAGGACCAAACCGAGGGACCACCATGCCAAGGGTTCTACTACTGATTTTTATGCTGCTCGGTGTGGCCGGCACGGCGGTGGCGCAAACCACCGCCGAACCGGCCGGCGACGGCGAGCAGAGCGCGCCGGATGTCGCTAACACACCCGAGGTTTCCAAAGAGAATTCATTGCGCGCGTCGCTGGCCAAATTCAAAAGCCGCGACTTCGACATCAAGGCGGAGGCCATCGAAGAGATCGCCCGTTCCGGTCACGAACGCGGCGAAGCCCTGCTGCAGGCGCTACTCGACCGGGCACTACTGCACGACCTGGCCGGTGACCGCATCGTGCTGGGCGAGCAGAGCGAGCAGGGCTGGGCCTTGCGCGATCCGATCAGCGAAGAGGATGTGGGCAGTGCGGAAGCCCGCGCCGCGCGCCCGGTGATCATCAATAACCGGCTGCGCCAACAGATACGCGATTTGAAATCGATCACCGCGCTCGCCAACCCCAACCCGATCAAGCGCCGGGAAGCCGCCCGGCGCCTGGTCGGCAATACCAACCCGGCGGTGCTGGACGCACTGCGCGCCCGCCAGGCGGAGGAAGGCAACTCGCTGGTCAAGGGCGTCATCGACACGGCCCTGAACATCGCCGTGCTGCGTGACCCGGACAGCCAACTCAACGAGCGCCTCAACGCCATCGACGCGATAGCCGGCAATCTGGAACCGGCGGTCAGCAACGTACTCCGCGAGCGGATACAACAAAGCGACGCCATCGCCGAACGTAACGCCGCCGAGCGTGCATTGAAAAAAATCGACCTGCGCACCGAACGCTACGAAACCGCCGACACCCTCTTCTTCGGGCTCAGCCTGGGCTCGGTGCTGCTGCTCGCCGCCATCGGTCTGGCGATCACCTTCGGTGTCATGGGCGTGATCAACATGGCCCACGGCGAGCTGATCATGCTGGGCGCCTACACCACCTTCGTGGTGCAGCAGATTTTCCCCGACGGTCACGAATGGTCGCTGCTGGTGGCGTTGCCCGCCGCCTTTCTGGTGTCCGCCTTCGTCGGCATCATCATCGAGCGCGGCGTGATCCGTTTCCTTTACGGACGGCCGCTGGAAACCCTGCTCGCCACCTTCGGCGTCAGCCTGATCCTGCAGCAGGCGGTGCGGGTGATCTTCTCGCCGCTCAACCGCACGGTCGTCACCCCGGACTGGATGAGCGGCGCGCTGCAGATCAACCCGATCTTCTCGCTCACCTATAACCGGCTCTACATCATCGTGTTCGCGCTGAGCGTGTTCTTCGCCCTGCAACTGGTGCTGAAGAAAACGCGCCTCGGTCTGCAGGTACGCGCGGTCAGCCAGAACCGCGGCACCGCCCGCGCCATGGGCATCCGCAGCGGACGGGTCAACGCTCTCACCTTCGGCCTCGGTTCCGGCATCGCCGGTATCGCCGGGGTGGCCCTGGCGCAGCTGACCAACGTGGGCCCCAACCTGGGCCAGGCCTACATCATCGACTCCTTCATGGTGGTGGTGTTCGGCGGCGTCGGGAACCTGTGGGGCACGCTCACCGCCGCCTTCAGCCTGGGCATCGCCAACAAGATCATCGAGCCCATGGCCGGCGCCGTGCTGGCCAAGATCATGGTCCTGGTGTTCATCATCCTGTTCATTCAACGCAAACCGCGCGGGCTGTTCCCGCAGCGCGGCCGGGCCGCGGAGGAATAATGCGACATTCGGATCTCACCACCGCGCTCACCGACCGCACCGCCAAAACCTTCCTGGGCATTCTGTTCGGGGCGGTGATCATCGTCGCCCTGCTCAACCTGCTGGTGCCGGCGGATTCCGGTCTGCACGTGAGCAGCTATACCGTCAGCCTGCTGGGCAAGTACCTGTGCTACGCGCTGCTCGCCCTGGCGCTGGATCTGGTGTGGGGCTATTGCGGCATTCTCAGCCTCGGCCATGGCGCTTTCTTCGCCCTGGGCGGCTACGCCATGGGCATGTATCTGATGCGCCAGATCGGCGACCGGGGCGTCTACGGCCACCCGGTGCTACCGGACTTCATGGTGTTCCTCAACTGGGAGGAACTGCCCTGGTACTGGCACGGCTTCGACAGCTTCGGTTTCGCCCTGCTGATGGTGGCGCTGGTGCCCGGCGTACTGGCGTTCGTGTTCGGCTGGCTGGCGTTCCGCTCACGGGTCACCGGCGTTTATCTGTCGATCATCACCCAGGCGCTCACCTACGCGCTGATGCTGGCGTTCTTCCGCAACGAGCTGGGCTTCGGCGGCAACAACGGCCTCACTGACTTCAAGGACATCCTGGGTTTCTCGCTGCGCGAGGACAGCACCCGGGTGGCGTTGCTGATCGCCTCGGCGGTGGCCCTGGCCGGCGCCTTCGTGCTCAGCCGCTGGATCACCGGCACCCGCCTGGGCCGCACCGTGATGGCGGTACGCGACGGGGAATCCCGCGCCCGCTTCCTGGGCTACCGCACCGAGCACTACAAGCTGTGGATCTTCACCGTCAGCGCGGTGCTGGCCGGCATCGCCGGGGCGCTCTACGTACCCCAGGTGGGCATCATCAACCCCGGTGAATTCATGCCGCTCAACTCCATCGAGCTGGTGGTGTGGGTGGCCGTGGGCGGCCGCGCCACGCTCTACGGGGCGGTGATCGGCGCCATCCTGGTGAACTACGGCAAGACCGTGTTCACCGGCGTGATGCCGGAGGCCTGGCTGTTCGCCCTGGGCGGCCTGTTCGTGGCGGTCACCGTGTTCCTACCCCAGGGGCTGGTGGGCTTGGCCAAGAGCCTGCTCAAACGCAAACGGCAACCCGACACCGCCGACAAGGAGGCCGACCATGAGCCTGCGTGACACCTTCCGCCGCGACCAGGTGTTCCGCCCCCTTCGGCCGGGCATCCGTCCGGTACGCCCGGGGCAGTTGGACACCGGCGGCAAGCACATCCTCTATATGGAAGACATTACCGTCAGCTTCGACGGCTTCAAGGCGCTCAACGACCTGACGCTCTACATCAAGCCCGGCGAACTGCGCTGCATCATCGGCCCCAACGGCGCCGGCAAATCCACCATGATGGACGTGATCACCGGAAAGACCCGGCCCGACACCGGCAGCTGCTTCTTCGGCCAGACGCTCGACCTGACGCGCATGACCGAAACCGAGATCGCCACCGCCGGCATCGGCCGCAAGTTCCAGAAGCCCACCGTGTTCCCGGAGCACACCGCCCTGGAAAACCTGGAGCTGGCCATGGCCGGCCCCAAAGGCACCTGGCAGGCGCTGCTGCGGCCGGTTACCGGTCAGCAGTACGACTGGATGGCGCAAACCCTGGAAATCGTCGGCCTGCTCGCGCAAAAAGACCAGCTCGCCGGCGCCCTCTCCCACGGCCAGAAACAATGGCTGGAGATCGCCATGGTGCTGATGCAGAAGCCCCGGCTGCTGCTGGTGGACGAACCCATCGCCGGCATGACCCGTCACGAAGTGGAGCGCACCGCCGAGCTGCTGCAAAGCCTGGCCGGCGAGCACTCGGTGATGGTGGTCGAGCACGACATGGAGTTTATTCGCTCCATCGCTAATACCGTCACCGTGCTGCACCAAGGCAGTGTGCTCGCCGAAGGCAAAATGCAGGACGTCCAAAAAGACCCGAAAGTCATCGAGGTCTACCTCGGGGAATCCACCTAGACAAGTTGCAAGTTACAAGTTACAAGTTGAAAGTTGCAAAGGCGCGCCCCCTTCAACTTGCAACTTGAAGCTTGCGACTCCTTTCTTAGGAGAAGAAACGTGCTGAACCTACAAGGCCTGAATCAATACTACGGCGAATCCCATACCCTCTGGGATCTCAACCTGAACCTGGAAAAAGGCGAATGCCTCTGCGTCATGGGCCGCAACGGTGTGGGCAAGACCACGCTG
>DASUNW010000143.1:0-7953 GCA_036276955.1 Alcanivorax sp.
CTGGCGCGGGTGCGCCAACAGGAGCAGGCGCTGGGCGAGATCGGCGCGACCTTGAGAAGCGGGCCGGAGCAGGCCGCCGAACGGGTGGTGGCCCAGACCCGCCGGGTGCGGGAAATGGAAAAAGAGATCGAGCGCCTCAAGCAGAAACTGGCCTCCGGCGCCGGCGGCGACCTCACCGCCGACGCCCGTGACGTTCAGGGCGTGAAAGTGCTGGCCACCCGTGTCGACGGGGCCGATGCGAAAACCCTGCGCGTCACCATGGACAAGGTGAAGGACAAGCTCGGTTCCGGCGTGATCCTGCTGGCCGCCGCCGAGGGCGACAAAGTGTCGCTGGTGGCCGGCGTCACCAAGGATCTCACCGACCGGGTCAAAGCCGGCGATCTGATGCGTCACGTGGCGGAGCAGGTCGGCGGTCGCGGCGGCGGCCGGCCGGATATGGCCCAGGGCGGGGGTACCGACGCGGCGGCGTTGCCGGCGGCGTTGGAAAGCGCTTATCAATGGGTGGCGGAGCAGCTCTGATCACCCTCACATGAAAATCAGCGGCGCAAATGCTATGCTTGCGCGCCTCTTTTGGCAGAAACCAAGTCACTATGGCTCTAATTGTCCAGAAATACGGCGGCACCTCGGTAGGCACCGTCGAACGCATTCAGGCCGTCGCCGAACGGGTGGCGCGCTTTCGGGAACGTGGTGATCAGGTGGTGGTGGTGGTCTCCGCCATGAGCGGTGAAACCAACCGCCTGATCGAGTTGGCCAACGGCGTGCACGACAACCCGCCGGCACGGGAAATGGACGTGCTGGTCTCCACCGGCGAGCAGGTCACCATCGCGCTGCTGTCCATGGCGTTGCAAAAGCTCAACGTGGGCGCCCGTTCCTATACCGGCGGCCAGGTCGCGATCCGCACCGATAACACCCATTCAAAAGCCCGCATCGAAGAGATCGACGACCGCAAAATGCGCGCCGACCTCGACGCCGGCCGCGTGTGCGTGGTGGCGGGCTTCCAGGGCATCGACCAGGACGGCAATATCACCACCCTGGGCCGGGGCGGCTCGGACACCACCGCGGTGGCGCTGGCGGCCGCGCTCAAGGCGGACGAATGCCAGATTTACACTGACGTGGACGGGGTCTACACCACCGACCCGCGGGTGGTGGACACCGCCCGCCGTCTGGACAGCATCACCTTCGAGGAGATGCTGGAAATGGCCAGCCTGGGTTCCAAGGTGCTGCAGATCCGCTCGGTGGAATTCGCCGGCAAATACAACGTGCCGCTGCGCGTACTGTCCAGTTTTCAAGAGGGCCCGGGCACCCTCATTACCGTCGACGACGAGGTGGATATGGAAAAGCCGGTTATCTCTGGCATCGCTTTTACCCGTGATGAAGCAAAGATCACCGTACGCGGCGCACCGGACACCCCGGGCATTGCCTTCAAAATTCTCGGGCCGGTCAGCGACGCCAACATCGAAGTGGACATGATCGTGCAGAACGTGGGCGCCGACGGCGCCACCGACTTCACCTTCACGGTGCACCGCAACGATTTCGCGAAGGCCAAGGAAGCCCTCAAACAGGCCGCCGAGGAACTGGGCAATCCGGAAATCATCGGCGACGACAAGATCGCCAAGATTTCCCTGGTGGGTGTCGGCATGCGCTCCCACGCCGGTGTCGCCAGCAAGATGTTCCAGACCCTGGCCGCCGAAGGCGTGAACATCACCATGATCTCCACCTCCGAGATTAAAGTCTCCGTGGTGGTGGCCGAAAAATACCTTGAATTGGCGGTGCGTGCGCTGCACCAGGCGTTTGAGCTGGACCAGCCGGCCGCGTGAAGACGGGACCCGCGCGGTGATTGCATTCACGGCGCGGCCATCGCTAGTCTCTGGGGAGACTTTCCTAACTTGATCCGGCATAATGCCGACCTCGCTCACCAGGGAGCCGGGCCGTCCGCATGATGGAATACACGGATGACAGGTTCGCTCACACCCCGGTGTGCGGGAACGCGCTCACTGAACAATCTGATGGACCCAGGAGGGATTTTCCATGCTGATACTTACGCGTCGCGTCGGCGAGACGTTGATGGTCGGCGACGATGTCACCGTCACCGTGCTTGGCGTCAAAGGCAACCAGGTCCGCATCGGCGTTAACGCCCCCAAGGAAGTCGCGGTACACCGCGAAGAGATCTACCAGCGGATTCAACACGAAAAAAGCAGCGACACCGGCGAGAATGCCTGATTTTTGGGCTGTATTTTTCGCGCAAGCTGGTATCATGCGCGGCTAAATCGTGTTCCAACGATTGAAAAACAGAGTTTCGGAGAGGTGGGTGAGTGGCTGAAACCAGTTCCCTGCTAAGGAACCATACGCATTGCGCGTATCGAGGGTTCGAATCCCTCCCTCTCCGCCATACACAAAAAAGCCCGGCCAGCGCCGGGCTTTTTTGTGTATGGCGGAGAGGGAGGATTTGGTGAGAACCCTCCGTTCGACCGAACGGCGCAAAGCGCCGTGAGGGGCGTTGCCGCCCAGCGGCAACGGGGCGCAGCCCCGAGCGCAGCGAGCCCATCCCTCCCTCTCGGCGCGCCCCAGCGCGCCCAGACCTAGCCGCGAGCACTCACCCCAAATCCAGAGCCACCACGAGCTAAGCCTGCGAATTAATCTCTTCCCCCACGACCATCCAACCACCCCTCAATAGCCTCCCTCTCCATAGGCCGCGCAATATAATACCCCTGCACGAAATCGCAGCCGATCTCGTTCAGGAACGCCAGCGCTTCTCCGCTTTCCACCCCTTCGCCGATCACCTTCAGATCCAGTTGGTGGCCCAGGTCCACCGCCGATCGGATAATGGTGCGGGCCTCCCGGGAATGCCCGGCGGCGGCGACGAAGGCTTTATCCAGCTTAAGCTCGGAGAACGGCAGCCTGGCCAGTTGCACCATGGAGGAATAACCCACGCCGAAATCGTCGATCGCCAGCTGAAACCCTTTCATTCTTAGTCGGGTGAGCAAATCCAGCGCCAGCACGCCGTCTTCCATGGCCGCGGTTTCGGTGAGCTCCAGCGTCAGGTGGCGCGGCTCCAGGCCGTGCCGCTCGCACAGCGTCACCAGCTTGTCGGCCATATCGAATTGGGTAAGGCAGCGCGCCGACAGATTCACCGCCATGGTCCAGTGATCCGCGGCGGCGCCCCGGGCCCGGCGCAGCCCGGCCATGGTGGCGCAGGCCTGCACCATCACCTTGCGAGTCAGCGCTTCGATCAGGCCTTCGCGCTCGGCGAGCAGAATAAAACGGTCCGGTGGAATGTTGCCCCACTCTGGGTGCCGCCAGCGCGCCAGGGCTTCGAAGCCCACCGTGGCGGTGTCTTCGGCGCAACGCACCTTGGGTTGGTAAACCAGGCTGATCTGGTTGTTCTGGATGGCGTCGGCGAGCATCGCCGGGCTGATATCCGGCTGCGCGGCCGCGCCGGTGGCCTGTGGTACCGGGTTTGCCGGCGGCTGCCGTCCCAGCAGGGTGCGTAAATCGCGGATGGAAAAAGGCTTGGCGAGTACGCCGGCCATGCTCAGGCGGTGTTGGCTGCCGGCACGACTGGCGGCATCGATCACCCGGTTCCCCAGGCCACTGGAGATAATCAGGATGGCGTCGCAGCGGCGATCAGCGAGATGGCGGATCACCTCCATGCCGTCCATCTCCGGCATCACCAGATCGAGCAGGATGTGGGTCGGGCGCCAGTCGTCCAGGGCCTGGAAGAAGTCGTCCGGGCGGGTCGTGACCCGGCATTGATAGCCCAGGTTTTCGGCCATGCTGCGCACGGTCTGGCCAATGTCCGGGTCGTCATCCAGAACCAGTAGTCGGGACGCGATGTCGGTGTGTTCTGATGGTCTCATCTGGGCACCTCATTGAGGGCGTCACGCACTTTGCGGGCCAGTTCGTCGCGATGGTAGGGCTTTTCCAGCAGGTGTACGCCGGGATCCAGGCGCCCTTGATGGACGATGGCGTTTTCCGTGTAGCCGGAGGTGTAGAGCACCGGCAGGCCAGGGCGCCGTTGCCGGGCCAGCCGGGCCAGCTCCGGGCCGTTGGGGCCGCCCGGCATGATCACGTCGGTGAACAGCAGGTCCACGTCCTGCTCTTGAAGCATCGCCAGCGCGGCTTCGCCATCCGAAGCGCTGATCACCCGGTAACCGAGATCCTGCAGCTGACGGGCCGCCTGGTCGCGTACGGCGTCGTCGTCCTCCACCAGCAGCACGGTTTCCGCGCGGTTGGAGAACCGCACCGGCGAAACCGGGGGCGCCGCTGGCCGCTCGTCTTCCCGGTCCGCCCTGGGCAGGTAGAGTTTTACCGTGGTGCCTTCCCCGGGTTCGGAATAAATCTTGATGTGCCCGCGCGACTGTTTGACGAAGCCGTACACCATGCTCAGGCCCAGGCCGGTGCCCTTGCCCTTGGGTTTGGTAGTGAAGAACGGCTCGAAAACCCGTTTCAGCGCCGCCGCCGGAATGCCTTCTCCGGTATCGGAGACCACCACCTGAATATAATCCCCGGCGACCACCTCGGAATGCCGTTTGGCGTAGTCGCTGTCGAGGGTGACGTTGGCGGTTTCCAGCACGATGCAGCCGTTGCCGGACATGGCGTCACGGGCGTTGATGCAGAGGTTCAGAATCGCCGACTCCAGCTGTCCCGGGTCAATGAACGCCGGCCAGGGGGACGCACAGGACACGATATCGAAGGTCACCTGTTCGTGCAGGCTAGGGCGCAACAACGGGGTGAGACCGTTAATCAGATCGTTCACGTCGACGATTTCCGGCGACAGCGGTTGACGTCGGGCGAACGCCAGAAGACGCCGTGTCAGCTCCGCCGCCCGCTCGGCGGCGCCGCGAATCAGGCGCGCCGAGTCGCGCAGTAACGGCGTGTCCTCCAGTTGCTCTTCCAGCAGCTCCGAATTGCCGAGAATCACCGTGAGCAGGTTATTGAAGTCATGGGCGACGCCGCCGGTGAGCTGGCCCACCGCCTCCAGCCGCTGCGACTGTTGCAGTTGTTCTTCCAGCGCCAGCCGCTCGGTGATGTCGGTGTTGATGGCGAGGACCGCTTCCGGTTCACCATGGTCGTCACCGACCAGGCTCCAGCGCGCCTCGGAGATCACCCTCTCGCCGTCGGCGTTCCGGCCACTCAGGGAACCGGCCCACTGGCCATTATCCAGCAGCGACCGGGCGGCGGCCTCCAGCAGGCTCGGATCCTCACCCAGTACCTCATCGATGCGCCGTCCCAGCGCCTGATCCTGGCGCCAGCCGTAGATGGCCTCGGCGGCCCGGTTCCAGTAGGTGATCCGACGCTCCAGGTCGAGCACCATGATAGCGTCGCTGGATTGGTCCAGAAGAGCGGCCTGGCGGGCCAGATTGGCGAGGAATTGACGGCGTTCGGTAACGTCGCTCATGCCGCCCACCATGCGCAGCGCGTCGCCGTTCTCGTCGCGGATCACATAGCCCCGGTCCGAGACATAGGCGACGCTGCCGTCCTTGCGCATGAACCGGTACTCGGCTTCCCATTTCTGCTGCTGACTGTAGATCACCCGTTCAATGTCGGTGAGCACGCGTCTCTTGTCGTCGGGGTAGATGCGCGTGGTCCAGGAGCGGCTGTCGTGTTCCAGATCGGCGGCGCTGTACCCGAACAGGGTTTGCATGCCCTCGCTCCACCACAGGCGGTCGGTGGCGGTATTCCAGTCCCAGATGGCGTCGGCGGTGGCACGCGCCGCCGCTTCGAAGCGGACCTTCTCTTCGCGCAGGGCGCCGGCCGCCAGGCGCTGCTCGCTGATGTCCTGAAAGGCGCCATCGACGCGAATTACCCGGCCGTCTTGATTGAATACCGGCTCGCCGAGTGCGCGCACCCAGAAGGACTGCCCGCTGGTATTCAGTACCTGAAGCTCTTCGTCGTAGGCGACGCCCTCGTTGACGCAGGCCGAGAACAGAGCCTGGATCTTCGGTTTATCCTCCGGCCCGTAGAAGTTGAGGCAGTCATCGAGGGTCAGGCGTGTGGCGCTGCCCAGGCCGTGCAACGCCAGTATTTCCGGTGACATGGTGACCTCTCTGGAGGTCACATCCACACTCCAGGCGCCCACCCGGGCGAGACGGCCGGCAATACCGGTGAGGCGCTGGGCCCGCTCTTGCTCTTCCACGGTTTCCCGCAGTCTCAGGTTCTGGCGGCGCAGTTCCAGGTGCATCATCACCTGGTCGGCCAGCAGGCGCAGATAGTTGACCTGCGCGTCGCTCAGTGCCCGCGGCCGGTAATCCATGACGCAGAGCGTCCCGAGCACCTGGTTGTCCGAAGAGACCAGCGGGGCGCCGGCGTAGAAGCGGATGCCGTCCGGCGCGGCGACCACCGGATTGTCGATGAAGCGCTCATCAAGCAGGGTGTCCGGAATCACCAGCAAGCCGGTGCCGCGAATAGTGTGATCGCAGAGCGCGATGCCGCGCTCGGTTTCCGGCACATCCAGGCCCAAGGAAGCTTTAAACCACTGGCGGCGCCAGTCCACCAGAGTGATCGTGGCAATCGGGCAATCACACAGTTCGGCCGCGCGTTGCACGATGTCGTCGTACTCGGGCTCCGGGGCGCTGTCGAGAATATTGTAACGGGCCAGGCTTTCCAGTCGGGCCCGTTCCGGCTCTGACATGCCCTTGTCCTGCATCAGGGTCCCCCTCCCCGCGTGGCGCGGCGCGGTAATACGACGCGCCGTATACATACTATCTATCGCCTTTTCTTCGAATATGCCATAGCCGCCAACACGGCGTCATCCAACGCAGTTCTCGGCGGATGGGCGGAAAACTTGAGTGCCGCGCGGCCGTTCACCAATCGTTCACAATAACGCCACAGCCCTTCACGGTAATAAGTTGTACAAACGTACCAATAATAAGAGAGCAGGAAGGTGCTATGACCGTGAAAGGCGCTCGCTTGGTGGCCACGTATTGGCTGGTGCTGCTTTTGGCACTTGGACTCACCGCTTGTGGTGGTGGTTCGTCCTCGTCCGGTGACCGGCAGGCGAATAGCCCGCCGTCGCCCTCCGAGCCGGATCCGGAGCCGCCAACGGAGCCCGGGCCAGAGCCCGAACCCGAACCGGAACCGCAGGCGTTGAACCGCTTTCAGTTCGCCAACGGCTGCTACCATCTGTACGCCGACGGGCGCTACTTAAGTGGTCTGGAAGGGCGCTACGGTGTGACGGTGGATCCGGGGCGGGCGGCGTCGTTTTATATGAAGCCCACGGCGCTGGGTTCCTACTTATTGTTGTCCGACTACCGACGCGACCCCGGCGAGCAGGGCGACAAGGAGCTGCTGGGGATTTCGGATCCGGCCGGCGATCTGCTGGACGGCGGCGGCCACCTGGTCGCCGAAATCAGCTATCTGGTCGCCGGCCTCGGCGACACCCTGAATCTGGTCCTGGACCCGGTGGCGCCCTTGGGGGGTGTGCTGCGGGAACTGGGCGAGAGCCTGGAAGTGGCCGGCACCCGTCTCGGCGACAATACCCTTCGACCCACGCTGGGCAAGGTGGATCGGGCCAGCGATCTGGCGGTGTGGAACCTGAACCGCAGTGAAGGCGAGACCTTCACGGTGGCTTCGGCCGCCACCGGGCTGTTGCTCACCGTGGGCGCGGACGCGCTGACCCTGGCCTCGCCGTCGCTGGAGAGCGAAGCCAACCGTTTTCATCTGCTGCCGGCGCAGGGATGCGACGCCTATCCGGAGGCGGAACTCAACGCCACCGTGGCGGAGGAAGGCCCGGCCAACTACCTGCTTGAGGTGCCGCGTTTCCAGAACGTGGAAGGGCTGGACGACGATGATGTGTTCGGCTTCGTCGACACCCACAGCCATATTTCCGCCTACGAATTTATCGGCGGGCGGATCAATTACGGCGACCCTTTCCATCCTTTCGGCGTCGATCACGCCCTGGACGATTGCGCCGTCAATCATGGCCCTCAGGGGCTGACCGGTCTGGTGGAACAG